>CAYODN010000072.1:0-6256 GCA_964402735.1 uncultured Candidatus Peribacteria bacterium
TCTATTACGAATATTTTCGCTTTTGAGTCCTTCTTTTGTATTTCGAATTCGCATTTTTTGTTTTTCGTTTTATCGATTTTTATGCCTGCGAAATTGAGCTTATTTATCACTTTTTCGCGAACATAAAAGGCTTTTTCTCCGAGTCCGCCGGTAAATACGATCGCATCAACTCCGTTTAAAGTTGTAAGATATGCGCCGATTATTTTTGCGATCGAGTCCGATAGCATTTCGATCGTTTGTATCGCCCGCGCCGAATTTGCAAGTGAGGCTGCGTAAATTTCTCTCATATCTTGGCTTATTCCGGATAATGCTTTTAGTCCCGATTCTTCGTTTAATATTTTGTAGAGCTTTTTTAGCGGAATTTTTTCTTCTTTGAGTAAATAAAAAATAATGCCCGGGTCGATTGAGCCGCTTCTCGTACCCATTATCACTCCTTCAAGAGGGGTAAAACCCATGCTTGTGTCTATCGATTTTCCTCCGAGGCTCGCGCAAATCGAGGAACCGTTGCCAAGGTGGCAGGAGATAATTTTTGCATCTTTGTCTTTCAGAATTTCCGCCGCCGTTTCCGATACATATTTGTGATTTAATCCGTGAAAACCGTATTTTCTGACATGATTTTTTTCGTAAAAGTTTCTTGGAATCGCGTATAAAAATTTATCTTCCGAAAGGTTTTGGTGGAAGGCCGTATCAAATACTCCGATATGTGGAGTTTTTGGTAAAAACTTTTTCGCCGCTTTAAGGCTTTCGAGGTTTACCGGGTTGTGTAGAGGGGCGAGTGGGATTAGTTTTTCAATTAATTTTTCTTCTTTTGAGTTAATCAAAGTGCTTTTTTTGAAAAATTCACCACCGTGAACTATCCTGTGGCCCACCGCATCAATTTCTTTGAGGTCCTTCACGGTTCCGGATTCGATAAGCGTGAAAAGTGCAATCTCAAAGGCCTCTTCGTGATTCAAAATTTCAATATTTTGATTGAATTCGTGAGTGTCAGATTCAAAAATTACGAGGCAATTTTTGCTTTTTATTCCATCAATGTGGATTTTCGCTCTTAAAACAAGATCTTTGTTTTTTGTTTCAAACAGAGAAATTTTAAGGGATGAGGATCCCGCATTTGTGGTGAGAATTTTCATTTATATGATTTTATAAACATTTCCTCCTACTTTTGGCGCAAGTGCCACTTTTATACCAATTTCACTTCCGGTTCTCGCGAGCTCGATATCTTTTCTGTTTTGTTGCATCGAAGCCAGTTTTTGTTGAAAAAGGCCGTTTGTCGTTTCGAAAATTATTTCGTCATCGAGCCTCATCGGGTTTGTAACTCTAACAACAGCCACATTTATCGCTTCAAAATATCCATCGCAAGTACCGCAAATTTGCATTTCAACAAGGTCTGATTTGTAGAGTTTTGTCCTGTCTTTAGTGAAGTCCTCCGTATCCAGAATCGGTTCTCTCGGAATATCCGAGACCTGTGGAAGAATAGAAACGTGCTCTCTTTTTATTCTTGTTTTTGGCGTCTTGGAGAGCTTTTTCGCTTTAGCCAAAAGTGACCTTTTTCTTTGAAAAGCGGGAATGTTTACTTCGTTTTGTTCGAGCATTTTTTTCGGATTTGGAATAAGGATTTATTTGAATATATCAGTAAAACAAAAAAACATTAATGAGAAATTTTTAATTTTTACTTTTCTCGTCAATGTTTTTAAAGTCTTTTATTAATTTCCGATATTGTCCAATGCTTCTTTGGCTTCTTTGAATTCTTTTGTGGCGGTTTTTATTTCGGTTTCGAGTCTTTCCACTTCGGTTTTTACATTGTCCACGGATTTCATTGTGTCGTTTAAGAGTTTTTCGCTTTCAGCTTTTATTTCGCAGGAGGAAAACGAAATTAATACAAGCACAAGAAAAAACAGCGATTTTTTCATAGGTTTTTATTTTTTAGGTTTTTCAAAAAGTTTTTTGAAATTGCCGTCGAATTTCGAGTTTAAGAAATTTTTGATATCAAGGAGGTCGTCTTTGTTTACCTCTGTTCCTCCTTTGAGTTTTGTTTTGATAAGTCTTTGTGAAAATCTAAATTGTTGTTCTTTAAGTACATTAACAATTGTAACCACCATCGCGCTTTCACAGGCGTGGCATCGCATTTCAAAAAGGCCTTCGTGTTCGGCGGTGGCAAGCAGATAAATATCTTCGAGCTGATATTTCGCCTTACAGACTTCACATTTGAAATTCGTTTGAATGTATTTCGCCGAGTTTTTGATGTCTATGATGTTCATGTGTTTCTTGTTTTATAGTTTTTCGATTGCTCCGTTTATCCTTTTTAAACTTTCTTCTTTTCCGAGAACCCAAAGTGATTCAAACACTCCCGGGGAAGCGGGGAGTCCGCTTAGGGCCACTCTTATCGGCCAGAGGAATTGTCCGTTTTTAAGCCCCAAAGTTTTAATAGTGTCTATAATTGTAAGGCTAAGTGCGTTTTCTGTCCATAGATCGGTGTTTTCAAGAAGTTTTTTGGCTTTCTCAAGTACCGTTTTTGAATTTTCGAGGGTGGTTCCCATTTTTTCGTTTACAAAAAGATCCGCAGAGTAATCCGGAAGCGTAAAGAAAAAGCCGATTTCTTTGGCGATTTCGCGAACGCATTTGTGCACTTTATCCTCGCAAACGCTGAGTGCTTTAATTAGTAATTCTTTATTCTGAAGCATTTCTTCGGGAATAAATTCGCTCGATTGGCTAAGTAGCAGTTCGCCTTTTTTCTTTTTGAACTGCTCTTCTTTTTCAGGAAGACTGAATTTTATTTGCAGATTTTTTTTGTTGTCGAGTGAAATTTCGGCCTGGTCGTCGATTTCTGTGGCTAGTGCTCGCGCTTTTTCCGTGAATAAGCGCTTCTTCCAGTTGTAGTTGAACCAATCCAGCTTATCCAAATCGAAAATCGCTCCGGCTTTGTGTACGTTTTCGATTGTGAAAATTTCTTCAAGCTCTTTAAGGCTAAACATTTCTTCGGTAGAGCCCTTGCCCGGATTCCAGCCCAAAAATGCCACGAAATTTATCAGAGCCTCGATGCAGTAACCTTTTTTTAGGTAATCTTCGATCGCAACATCGTTTTGGCGTTTTGAAAGTTTTGTGCGGTCTTTGTTTAACACAAGCGGAAGGTGTGCATATTCGGGAGGTGTCCATCCGAAAGATTCATATAGAAAAATGTGCTTTGGTGTTGAGGGAATCCATTCTTCGGCACGAATCACGTGAGTGATTTTCATATAATGATCGTCCACGACGTTTGCGAGGTGGTATGTGGGGAGGCCATCGGATTTGATTAAAACCTGGTCGTCCAATGTGATTGATTTGAAATCGATTCTTCCTCGAATTTTGTCCGTGTAGCCGATGTCTTTATTCGGAATTTTTTGACGGATAACCCATTTTTCGCCGTTTTTGATTTTTTGTTTTACTTCTTCGGGGCTTAAGTTTGCGCAGTGTCTGTCATACATTGGGGGAAGGCCGGCCGCGCTTTGGTTTTTTCTAAGTTCGTCGAGCCTTTCCGTTGTGCAAAAACAATAATAGGCCTCGCCTTTTTCAACGAGCTCAAGGGCGTGTTTCATATACAACTCCGATCTTTTACTTTGAATATATGGGCCGACGTCGCCGATTTCGCCTCCGTCGAGAGTTGGTCCTTCATCGTGATTTATTCCGAATAGAGATAGCACTTTGATCAGATTTTCAGTTGCTCCGGGGACAAATCTTTTTTGATCGGTATCCTCGATTCGTAGGATAAAGGTGCCTTTATTTTTTTTTGCGAACAAATATGCGAAAAGGGCTGTTCTAAGGCTTCCGATATGAACATAACCCGTAGGGGATGGTGCAAATCTCGTGCGTATCATGTGTGTGTTATTTAGAGAGTTAACTTTGCGCTTTGTGTTTGTTGCGCGATTTCGCATTGATTATACACAAGTCTTTTGATTTTGGGAGTCCATTTTTGCTATTTTTTTTTCTTTAACCTTCCTTTAAAGCTAAAATCCGCCCCGAAAATTCCTGCCGGCAGGACTTTTTATGTATCTTGAAAAACTACGAACAAAATTATTTGTCAATTTATTCATTGGGAGTGTTCTTGTGTTTTCTTCATTAGTTTCTTATATTATTAATAATTTAATCCAATTATTATGATAATTGAAAAAGCTCTTCTAACCGATTCTCATAAAATTGCTGAACTTCTTAGTCTTCATTATCAATATTTGAACAAAAATCTGGGTCAAGATTATTACTCTTTTGATTTGGAATTGATGAAAAAACATGTAATGGAAAGGATAATGAATACAAAGTCTGATTTTTCTTATTTTGTGTGTAGAGAAAACACCGGAGACCTCGATTTTCTAGGTTTTGTAAATGTTCTTAGCCAAAATAATCGAGGAGAGATTTTGGTGTTATTGTTGAATGAATCAATCGAAAATTCATCAAATGCTCCGGAAATTCGAAAACAATTGTTTAGTTATGCATTGAATTTTTTCAAAAGCAACAATGTTTCTAAAATTACAATTGAGCTTAATGACGAAGAAAGTGAGTTGTTGGAGTTGGTTAATGAAATGAGTCCGAAAAAAATGTCGTCTTATTATTTATTAACAAAATAAAAATGGAAAATTTGAATGATTTTGAAAATTCAGTATATGAGAAAGCAGTTGCAGTTAGGGATTTTCAAGAGGCTGAGTTGCTTTTTAAAGAAGTCACTTATGCGGCTTCAGGAAAAGGATGTGGTACTGGAACCTGCATTGAATAATTGTTATTATGAAGTCAGGTCTTGAAATTAACCTCGAAAGAATCTTGGAAGAAAAATTTTTCCAAGATTCTTTTTTAAGATTTTCAGTCGGTACGAAAAATGTATTATTAAAACAATTGAAAGATTGGTATTTGCCTTTATTTGTAAGCTCTTTTTATTTTCCTCAAATATCTTTAACGGATAATTTTTCAGTAGATCGTATCGTTAAAAATTTTATTGGGTATATTTCAAATATTGAGCAAAAAATTAATAAAAAGCATTCTTCTCATATCGAAATTTTGGGAGATATACATCCAAACGAAATTATAAAAGTGAAAACAATAAACGATTCAATTGTTTACCCTGCGCAATTTGATTGTGATTCTTTTATCCCAGAATCTTTGAATAAGATTGATGAAAATTTTTTGAATTATTTTGTGAGGCCAATAAATCAAAATGGTTATTTTTTTAGAGATTTCATTTTGCCTTCAAATGATTTTAAAAACAAAAAAGATATTAGTGAATTTTATTTTAATTTTGGAAAGATTATTCCTTTTTTACTTTTTTTTAGAACTGTTGATCAACATATTGAAAACGTTATTTGCAACAAGCAGTATCCGGTTTTTTTTGATCTCGAGACTTATGCTGTTCCCGAACTTTTGGACGAGAAATATTCGATTTTTAATACCGGCTTAATAACTGAAAGTAAAGATATTAATATTGGTTCATTGGATGGAGAAAGCGGAAAAATAAAAAGTTTCTTCGTTCCGATTCTTGAATTTGATGGTAATAATCCTAAATTAAAATGGGTATCCAATTGCAAAAAACAATATTTTAATAGACCAACACTTAATGCTGGAAGGGTGTTTCTTAGGGATTTTTTACAATATATAGTTAAGGGATTTGAGGAAGGTACAAAACTCCTGAATAAAAACAAAAATTTTTTATTGAAAGAAACAAAATCTTCAAATGCTTATACTAGAATAATTTTAAGACCGACATCTATTTATTTTATTTTGCAGCAAAAAGTATTCTTTCCTCATATTTTTCTTCAAAAAGGATTTTCGTTAGAGAATTTTTTTATAAGGGAACTAAAGGAAAATAAAATTTATATACAGTGTAATATAGATATGGATGCACTTCTTAAATATGAAGTCGATTCGTTGTTGAATGGGCAAATCCCTGTTTTTTATATGAAGATAAACGATAATTTAATTTATGACGCTTTTAGAAATGTCATTGGAAGAACAAAGAAAAAACCATCTGATTATATTATTGATCAATCCAGTTTTTTAGATAGTTTTCTTTCTGAAACCTTGGAAAATATAAAAAAATCTGTTTAATTGTTTTCGTTTGAAATAATAAAAGAAAAACTGGAAGTATGGGGGAAAGTTGTATATACTGCGGGGGAATTGTTCCTATTTTTATGAAAATTTATTTAGATGACGAGGTCTTATCGTAGGAAAAAACGGGCTTCTTATAGCGTAAAAGTAAATGAGAGCGTGGCGAGAGAAATTTGGGCTATCATTTATTTGGTGG
>CAYODN010000073.1:0-6256 GCA_964402735.1 uncultured Candidatus Peribacteria bacterium
CTAACTCCGTGCCAGCAGCCGCGGTAATACGGAGGGTGCAAGCGTTACCCGGAATTATTGGGCGTAAAGCGTCCGCAGGTGGTTTGTTAAGTCGAATGTTAAAGGCTTGGGCCCAACCCAAGTAAAGTGTTTGATACTGGCAAACTAGAGCATTTCAGAGGTGCGTGGAATTCTGTGAGTAGGGGTTAAATCCGTAGATACACAGAGGAACACCAAAAGCGAAAGCAGCGCACTGGGAAGTTGCTGACACTCATGGACGAAAGCGTAGGGAGCGAACAGGATTAGATACCCTGGTAGTCTACGCCGTAAACGTTGGATACTAGGTATTGGAGGTCTCAACCCCTTCAGTGCCGACGCTAACGCATTAAGTATCCCGCCTGAGTAGTACGGTCGCAAGATTAAAACTCAAAGGAATAGACGGGGACCCACACAAGCGGTGGAGCATCTTGCTTAATTCGACTCTAAGCGGGGAACCTCACCTAGGTTTGACATCTAGAGAATCTGTCGGAAACGATGGAGTGCCTTCGGGAGCTCTAAGACAGGTGCTGCATGGTCGTCGTCAGCTCGTGCCTTGAGGTGTTCGGTTAAGTCCGTAAACGAGCGCATCCCATGTCCTATGTTGTAATTTTCATAGGAGACTGCCGATTCAAAATCGGAGGAAGGTATGGATGACGTCAGATCAGCATGGCCCTTATACCTAGGGCTGCAAAGATGCTACAATGGTTGGTACAACGGGAGGCAATGTTGTAAAACGGAGCAAATCCTTATAAAGCCAATCTTAGTTCGAATTGAGGTCTGCAATCGACCTCATGAAGTTGGAATCGCTAGTAACCGCAGATCAGCCACGCTGCGGTGAATATGTTCCTGGGTCTTGTACTCACCGCCCGTCACACTATGGGAGATGGAGGCACCCGAAGTACCTTTAGCTTATCAGCGGGGTCCTAAGGTGAAACCATTGACTGGAGTGAAGTCGTAACAAGGCATGGGTAGGAGAACCTGCGCATGGATAACCTCCTTTTAATAGGAAATCATAGATACTCTTATGTGAGTATCAAGGTTGAGACTTATGTCTTCGGATATAAGGTCTAACAAACTTGGTTTTCTTTCTCTATTGCATTCTGGATGTTAAAAAAATAAGTCCTAAACAGGGCTTTTTTTGTGTCTAAATTTGAAAATTTGAGCATTTTTAAAATCGCCTTGGGTTTTTTTATGATTTTTACTCTATTTCTTTATCTATATTCGGCCAATTATCAAAGATAATGTCTATGAGGTGTTCGGCGTAGGTTTTGCTCTCGGCGTAGCCGCCTTTAACTATTGCGTGAACGTATCTTTCGTAATCGTGGGTGTCTAACGGAAATAATTTTTTTCTTCTATTTATTAAGCTCTGATTTTTTTTGTTATTAAGGATTTTTCCGTACTCATCAAAGGAATCGAATAATGTTTCGTAGGTTTGATATTTATCATTGGGGTCTATTCTTTTTGATTTATGAACTTTTATTCCGAATGCATTGTTTTTTTTGTTTATCATTTCACTCGAGCCCCATTTTGTTTCCAGGGCGCATTGTGCGAGTGTTAGGGATAAAGGTATCCCGTATTTATCTCGTACATATAAGGCTAATGGAAGGAATCTTTTTTTGAACTCTTTCGGGCGTAGTTTTTCTTTTGATGGAGTGATGTGCCGGTATCTTAATCGGTTTATTTCTAAATGAATTAATTCCATTAAATGATTTATTTCATTCGAAAAGGCGATTTCTTCTGAGATGGGGTCATCGATTGTAAAATCGAATTCGTCCTCTTCTTCGGTGATTTGGGTTTTGTTTAAGGAGTCTTCTTTTGTGAAATCGAATTCGTCTGAAGATTCGGTTGTAAAATCAAAGATTTCGTCGGTTTCAGGATTAATTGTAGATTCTTGTTTTTCTTTATTTGAAGACTTTCTGTTTAATACTTGGATTATTGAGCTTTTTGTTTCTGATTGTCGCTCAGCACAGGTGGACGATAAAAGTGAAAGAAAGACTATTGGAAGAATGATCCTGCTTTTGTGTTGATTGTCGATTTGGTGAGCTTTTCTTTCGGTTTCCAAGATAAATATTTATGAACAATTGTTCTTAATATTTATACTGGGTTTTGTCAAGGTTTTTAAATGGTTAGGGCCCGGTCGCGTATGCGACCGGGCCCTAATGTGTTATTCCTCCCGACCCATCCTGTAACCCAGCTGGAGGGCGGGAGTACCGTTGGCGGGGGTGACCGGGCAGCCGCTCTTAGCGAGCTGATTGCCAAGGCACCACTCCTTGTGTTCTCGGCTTTTCTCAATCCTAGCCACTACACCGCTTTTCAGCGGGCAGGCCAAGTGATGAGGAGTGCCCTTCTTACATCCACAATACCTGCACACAAAGACCTCCTTGGCTGTGCGGATAAGCGAAAAAAGCTTGTTATTAAATCATTTTTGTGTTATTTTGTCAAGTACTGTTTTTGAAAAGTTGGAATTTTCTGCGATTTTTTTGTTAGAATTCAAGAAATCTTAACTTAGCTGTATGAATATTCCCGAGATCCTTGCGCCTGTGGGGTCGTTTGAATCGCTCAGTGCGGCAATTAATGCCGGTTGCGATAGTGTGTATTTTGGTGTGAATCAACTTAATATGCGCGTTCGTTCTTCTTATAATTTTTCTCTCGATGAACTTTATGAGATTGCGGATATATGTAGGAAAGCCAAAATTAAATCATTTGTGACTTTAAATGTGGTGCTTTACAATCACGATCTTCCGCTTATGAGAAAGATTATCGACACGGCCAAAGATGCCGGAATTGATGCGATTATTTCTCAGGACATGGCTAGCATTTCTTATGCGAATTCCGTTGGGATGAGTGTGCATGCGTCTACTCAGCTTTCGATATCAAATATTGAATCGATTCGTTTTTATTCGCAATTTGTTGATGTAATTGTGCTTGCGAGGGAGGTGGATATGAAGATGATGAAGGAAATTTGTACGCAATGTAAAAATGAGGACATTCGGGGAAAATCCGGAAAACCGATAGCTATCGAGGCTTTTGTACATGGCGCACTTTGTGTGGCTCAAAGCGGAAGGTGTCAGATGAGCCTTCTTCAGAGCAATACTTCGGCTCAAAGGGGCGCTTGCCTTCAGGAATGCAGAAAAAAATACATTATTACCGATGAGGAAACGGGCCAGCAGCTCGGTGTGGATGGTTCTTATGTGATGAGTCCTAAGGATCTTTGTACGCTTCCGTTTTTGGATAAACTTGTGGATACGGGTGTGGTGGCGCTTAAAATCGAGGGAAGGGCGAGATCGCCTTTGTATGTTTCCGTTGTTACTAAGGTCTATAAGGACGCGGTGATTGCGATCTGCGAAGGGCGATTTGATGATGCCTTCATCGAAAGGGGCATGGCGGAGCTTTCTTCCGTTTACAATAGGGGATTTTGCGATGGTTATTATCTCGGAATGGCGCTTCCGGAATGGACGAATGCTCGTGGAAACGTGGCAAAAGATGAGCTTATATACTGCGGAAAGATTGTACATTTTTATCCGAAGGCTTCCGTTCTTGAGCTTAATGCCGAGGCTTATAAGATTTCCGGCGGTGAAAATTTCGTGATAACCGGAAAGACAACCGGAGTCGTTAAAGGGCAAATTGTTGATCCTGTTTACGATGAAACAACAAAAACTTATACTTTTAAGGTGGAGGAAAAGGTGAGAAAGGGGGATCAGTTGTTTATTTTAAAAGAAAGAAAAAATGACTAAAATACAATTCAATAGGAAAAAATGTATCGGATGCGGTGGGTGTGCAATGATTGATAGCGATCATTTTGAGGTGGGGGATGATGGCAAAGCCAATTTGATTTCAGGTGAAAACGTATCGAAAGGCGGCACAAATAGCGAAATTTTCGAGAGAAAAATTTTGGATATGGAAAAAGACATCGTGGAAGTGGCTATAGATGCGTGTCCGGCCGGGTGTATAAAGATTTTGAAATAATGGCGAAAAAATCATTTGATTTTTATTCTTATTTTTCGTAGTATTTCACCGTTTTAGAAACGAGATGGGGCAATAGCTCATTTGGTAGAGCGCCGCGTTTGCACCGCGGAGGTGAGGGGTTCGATCCCCCTTTGCTCCACCACTCAAAATCATGCGATGCGTAGCGGAGCATTTGGATTTTTGTGTTTAAGTTTTCTTATTGAAAAGGTGTCCGAATTTTTCGTTTTTTGTTTCGATGTATTTTTTGTTGTGGGAGTTTTTTTCTGTGCTTATGTCGATTCGTTCAACAATTTGGATGCCTTGGTTTTCGAGTTGGGCGATTTTGTCCGGGTTGTTTGTTATTAGTTTTATTTTTGAGATTTCGAAATATTTTAGAATTTCGGCGGCTGTGTCGTAGTTTCTTGCGTCTGCGGGAAGCCCCAAATGAAGGTTGGCATCGAGGGTGTCGAGGCCTTGTTCTTGGAGTTTGTAGGCTTTGATTTTATTGAGTAGGCCTATTCCTCGACCTTCTTGGCGAAGGTAAATTAAAATGCCGCAACCTTCGTTTTCAATAAGGCCTAGGGCTTTTTGGAGCTGGTTTCCGCAATCGCATTTGAGTGAGCCTAAAATATCTCCGGTAAAGCATTCCGAGTGAATTCTTACGAGTGGAAGAGTATTTGTTGAAAAATCGCCTTTTGTAATGGCGATGTGTTCGCGATTTTCAGCATCGGTAAATCCGTGAATTTCGAAATTTCCGAATTTTGTGGGGAGATTGGCCTTTGATACGAATATGATTTGCATGCGGAAATCATATTTGTATTAGTGGAGAAGTCAAGAGTGCTTGTAAATTATATTTAAAACTATTTTGTAAAAAATTAAATATTGATGAATCTAATCTTTTTCTATTTGAATATTTAAATTAAATATTTGTCGCACTTGACCAATCTATGTTGTTATTGTATAATATCTTAATGTTACAAAAATTTAACAAAAACAAAATGAATGAATCAAAAAAATTTCCGAAGTGGCTAAAAATCACTTTTGGAGCTGTCCCCGTTTTACTTATTGTGGGGGTTGTGGTTTTCGGTGGTGATATTATTGGTGGTCAGGGGTTTATGAAAAAAAAGGCACCTATAGTAAAAGAAGGTGTGCAGTCTCAAAGTTTATTAAAGAAAGATCCTATACTTCAAAAAGAGACAACTGAGTCAAGCGAAAATGTGCAGTCTCTAGGTTTGCTAAAAAAAGAACCTATTCCTCAAAAAGAGACAACACAGTCAAATGAAAATGTACAATCTCAAGGTTTGCTAAATAAAGAACCTATTCTTGTTGATACAAATACTATTGGAAAACCTGTAATTACAAATCCATTTAATGGGATATCCGGTTTTATGATTGGGGGAGATATAACCACTCCATTTGCTATTGATTTTACAATACCAAAAAATACTAAACGGTATGCAACATTGGCGAAACTTGGAGGAAGTACTTTTTATTCACCAATTTCGAATGGTGAGCTTGTTTCACCTGATGATTCTGATGGCTGGGTTGTTTTAGAAAATGTTACACAAGATCCGTTATCGTTATCCTTTAATGTTTCTGATGAATACTTTCCAAAAGTTTCCACTGATACAAAGGCGTACCGTCATAATTTTAAAATCATAGCCTGTGATTCCGGTAGATATTTGGATTTGGATTTATTTAAAATAAGTTTGGAAGAATTATCGCTTCCTGTAGGGTGTAAGGCTTCGGACGATTTTTATGTCGATAATATTCGTCAAATTGTTTGTTCCATGGATTATCAACTTGTGAATCAAAGACATTCCATTTGTATTCCTGATACAAATGGTACGCAGGGGCAACATTCTTTAAAAGATTGTTGGATTGATGGTGAAATTTACAATCAATTTTATTGTGAAAATTTGGTTTGGACAACTTGTAATTCTGTTAACGTCGATACTTTAAGCAGTGATTCAACTAAGTTGTGTACCAACTATTTAAATACACCTGATAATCTTGGACGTTTTGGTAATGCTTGGTCTTGGTATAGCTGTTCTCCGGAATATTTAAATTACAAATCCAGTGATCTTTTTGGTGAGAAATATAAATGTAATGGTGTGACATGGGAGCTTAATAATGGAAACTAAGCATTTAGTAATAAAAAGAACTAAGGGGTAAAAGACAAAGGTTCTCTTAAGTTTTAAAAACATAAATAGAGGGGTGTAAGTAATTTTATCCCCTCTTTTTTTGTATAGCAGGAAACCCCGGATAAGTGGCCAATGTTTTAGTAATGAGA
>CAYODN010000074.1:0-6212 GCA_964402735.1 uncultured Candidatus Peribacteria bacterium
TACTTAAGCCTAATAAATACTGCTTTGGAAAGGCAAGCCTTTCGTTTCAAGAACGAAGAAAAAATTCGCAGAAACAGCGAAATGTCTTTAAATCAAATAAAAACCTACTGCAAATTCGAAGAAAGCGCTCTCACGGCTCTAAAAAACGCATCAAAAAATCTTTCCCTCTCTTCGAGAGCCTATTTAAAAACCATAAAACTCGCCCAAACTCTCACAGATATCTCCTCCTTGGAGAAAATCGGCGAATGGCAAATAAATGAAGCCCTTCAATATCGGTATCGAGGCGACTAAAACACCCGTTTTCCCTTTTATGAGCCATAATTTTATGGTATAATGTTTAGATGAAAATAAACATAAAAACAAAAAAACTCGAAAAAAACGCATATTTGCTGAAAATCCTTATTTTCACGGCATTTTCTTCAAGCCTTCTTTACGGTGCCTCCACCCTTACAACGGCTACCTCAAGCCCTAGTTTTCAATTGGATTTTGGAGGAATTGTAACCGAATCTAATAATTCGAAATCCACAAATTTCGAAATGCAATCCGGAATCACCGGAATTGAAACCAATTTAAGCTCTCCGAGCTATCAAATAAGTACGATAAATCTCATCCCAAAATGCGGAAACGGAATTTTAGAATTAAACGAGGTCTGTGATACAACGAATTTCGGCGGAAACACCTGTGCCACTTATGGCTTTAGCGCAGGTAGTTTAAGTTGTTCCTCTTGTACTTCAATTATTACAACTGCTTGTTTCACACCCGTAGTTCCACCATCCGGCGGAGGTGGGGGAGGCATAGTATGGCCGATTCCAAAAGATGAAGAGGACGAACACAATGTTGCCGATGAGACAACACAAACTTCCGAAGTGGATTTTGAAGATATCGATATACCTTACGAAGTGGAAACAAAAGAGGACGAAGGGCAGTCTTTGCCGGAAGAAGACACAACGCCTCCGGACCAAGTTAAGCCACCTAAAGAAGAAATCCCACAAACACCGGTAGAAGAGAAACCATTTATCGTAATCAAGCCGGGTACAACGCTAAAAACAACCGATAAAACGCCCGTTTTAATAGATCAAATAGAAGACAAAGAAATTTTATCGGTAGCGCTTTCCGAAAAAAACAAAACGATTTCAAGCGAAGAACTAAAAACACTTGATAGCGGCAAAATAGTATTCGAACAAGAAAATGACCTGACCATCGGTAAATACGGCATTGAAATCAAGGACGAGACAAACAAAAGAATTAAAAAACTAAATATTGAGATTGTCGAAGACAAATACGCACCCTTTAAAATCGATTCCTTCATTGAACTTAAACAAGTATCAACAGAAAGTGCCAAGAAATCGGTGCTTGATTTGGGAAATTTCTCACAGGCGAGTAAACCGGAAATAATCGGTAGAACTGAGCCGCTTACGCAAATCGACACATATTTTTTCACCGAAAACGATATTATAAGACTTCAAAGCGTATCTGACGAAACGGGAAATTTCAAAATAAACCTTCCCGAAAATCTTCCCTTGGGAAAGCATAAAATCCTAGTGCTTCAAAAATACCCGGACGAGGTGATTTCCGACGACTTCGAATTTGAATTTGAATTCGTACCTAAATACAATAAATCCTTTGCGAAAATTTCAGTGCCTGTTGCAGAAAAAGCCACGCCAAACATAGGCTTTACAGTGCTTCTGCTCGCGGTAATTTTATACATTCTTCTGGTGATGAAACGAAAAAAATAAAGCCTTAAATTTCTTTTTTAGAATCTTTTTCTTTCTTGATTTTCTCACCAACTACCGAAATAAATTCGGATTTTTGCGGATATGAAGCCTTTGGAGAATACTGCTTGCCATCCGAATTGAAGGTGAAATCAGAGGCGGTTTCAATCTCAAAATAAAATCTTTCGTTTACCGATAACAAGTCTGAAAGGTTTACAAACAAATTAAGACTAATTTTAGAATTCTTTGCCAGACTGATTCCTTTCAAATCAAAAAGAAACTTATCCTCGTTTTGCGAGATTGGGGAAATCACATTTTCACCCAAACTTAAGTACAAAGAAGATATTTTTGAGGCGCTTACCCCCGACACTTTCAAGGCCAATTTGTTTAGCGAAATATCTTTTTCAAGGCTTTTTAGATCCAGTGAAAGCACATTTGCGCCGTATTGCGCATTCTTTACAAACTTGTTCACCATGGAAATTTGAAACATCAAATCCTCACTCTTTTCGGAATAATCGGCTTCAATTAAAGGTACATTCGTGGTTTTGAAGGTGTTCCCATCGAAGTTTACTACACTTGCCATATTAAGTCTCATTTCGCTAAGGCCCGATAGCCCCTTCGCATAATTCGCTACATACAGATATGAATCCGAATAAACCGACTTCACTGCAGGTACATAATAACCACTGGCAATCGTAAGAAGCACAATCAGAAAATAATAATAAATTTTAATAACTTTTGAGCCCATCGATAATTTTTAATAGAAGTGCTTTGTTTATTTTTTCATTTTCCGCAAAATATTCAGACATTTCGGACGCAAAATCGAATTTCTTTAGTGCTTGCGCAAATTGATAGTAATCGTTTCCGGGTTTCAAATCCTTATAAAATAATTTTTTCGATTGCATACTTTCGGTATCGATTTCGAAATATTCAAACAGATATTTTATTGTTTCACCTCGGAGTATTTCGCCTTCGGAAAGTCCCGATAAATCAGCTGAAATTCCCACATAGTCCTCCAAAATTTTTCCAAGCTCATTCTTTTTTACATATTCCACGGGAGAAAACTTGAGGATATTCGAAAGCTTATATCTTGTGGCCTTATCACTTCCGAAATTGATTTTGAGCAGAAAATAGTAGGTTTTATCTTTGTTTTCAAAAGTACCGTCTTTAAAAGCATTGATTGAAACAGGCATTGTCTCCGTCTCAATTTTTTTAAAATTGCCACTTTCATACACGCTCTCCGAAAGAGGAATTTCAAAGTAGGGGAGGATTCTTCCGTCCACGAAGGCTTCTCTGTATTGTTCATCCAAAGGACTGAATTCAAGTTTGTTACTTACAAGAATTTCAAAACTTTTTTCATTCATCAAAAAGTCATTGAGTTTGTAATCGAAGGAAATTGCATCATTTGAAAAATCCGAGACAAAGAAATCGTCTACGCTTGGCAGATATTCATCTATTGATACTTTGTAGAAATTATTTTCGGTTTTTGCTTCAAAAACATTTTCATTTAAAATTTTAAGATAAAAATTTATCTCACTGCCGCTGAAATTTCTGTCCGGCATAAAATTATAATCGTTCACGATAAGCTCTTCTCCGGGATTAAGCGTAAGCCCGCTGTCCGTATTTTTCACAATCACAAAATCCTTGGTCAAGTCGTTTGCAAGCATCACATTTAGGTTTTTCACATAAGATCCTTCGTTTTTCACTTTCAAAACCGTTTCATACCCATCGGTGATTTTTCGAAGAACCACTTTTGAAAGTGCCAAATCGCTATCCGTAGTGATCGCCTCATCGATTATTTTGTTCGCATTTTGAAGAGCACCGTCCATTATCTGAAACATCGAGGTTCGAAGAAATCCGCTTGCATCGTTTTTCAAAAACACCGAAGGGCTAAATAAACCCACAAGTAGAGAGAGTAGTGCGAGAACCGAATATATAATAGCTTTTTTGATATTCACTTTTTTGTTTTTATTATCTAGATATTTTAACACAAAACCCCTCTAAAAAGTAGCTTTATTGGCTTACATTAGTCAAAATCGGCAAAGTTTCCGTTGACATTTAGTGTCAATAATTTTAAAACAACACTCTTCTGATGATTTTTTATTAAATCTTTGATAAATTCCCTAAAACCAATCACTTAAATTCTTAATTTTTATGGCAAAATTTATAGTTGAAGGTCTTCGTCGTCTTTCCGGAACGGTGACTGTGTCAGGCTCAAAAAATGCAGCCCTTCCGATTCTATCCGCAGCTCTTCTCACAAACGAAAAATCCGTTTTTACAAATGTTCCCGATATCGACGATATTTGGAGTTTTTTGAAAATTATGGAAGAAATCGGCGTGAAAACCGAGTTTAAAGATCATACCGTTACAATCGATCCGAAAAATATTAAAAAACCGAATTTCCCCTCGGATATTGTAAACAAAATGAGGGCCTCGATTCTTCTCCTCGGTTCTCTAATTCACAGATTTAATGAACTCACCATGCCCTTTCCCGGAGGTTGCGTGCTCGGAAAAAGGTCTGTTTCTACACACGTAAGCGGATTTGTCGGACTTGGCGCAAAAATCGTAAACGACCCGAACAACATTCACCTTAAAATAAACAAATTAAAAGGCTCGAAAATAATTTTGGAAGAGCAAAGCGTCACAGCTACGGAAAATATCATTATGGCAGCCGTTCTTGCAGAGGGAGAAACGGAAATTCGAATGTGCGCCACAGAACCTCACGTGCAGGATCTTTGCAAATGCTTGAATAAAATGGGCGCAAAAATAAAGGGAATCGGCTCAAGCGAACTCAAAATATCGGGTGTTAAAAAACTCAAAGGCGCAACTTATAGAATTCAAGGCGATTATCTCGAAGCCGGCACTCTCGCAGCCGCAGCGGTGGCCACCAAAGGAGATGTGGTAATCAAGGGAATAAATACCGATTATTTGGATAGTTTTTGGCAAAAATTAAAAGAACTTGGAGTGGATTTTGAATTAAAGGAAAACGAAGTTCACATTCTTCCCTGGAAAAAGCTCTACGCCATTTCAAAGCTTCGTACAGCGGTTTATCCGAGCTTTGCCACGGATCTTCAAGCCCCTTTTACAGTACTTTTAACTCAGGCGCACGGCATTTCAAAGGTATTTGAAACACTTTTTGAAGGACGCTTAAATTATCTTTTCGAGCTGGAACAAATGGGCGCGAAAGTTGAATATTTAAATCCTCACCAAGCCCTTATAATCGGCCCATGCAAACTGAAAGGGCGCGCGATTTCGAGCTATGATATCAGAGCCGGAGCCGCAATGGTGATCGCAGCACTTATGGCCGAAGGAAAAACCGAAATATCAAATGTGAAATATATCGATAGGGGATACGAGGAACTCGAAGTAAAATTATCAAAACTCGGTGCCTCGATAAAAAGAGTTGATGATAATTTTGTGGAGTGCCCAAAGTGTAATTAAGGCTATTAAAAAACAATTTTCACGCTCCCGTCTTCATCGGTTCGAAATATTTTCGAAGTATTTGCCCTATATAAATTCATAATGGTTTGATTGTGTGGATGCCCGAATTTGTTTTCCTTTCCCACCGAAATCACGGCAATTTCAGGCGAAACGATTTGCAGAAAAGAGGCGGAGTTGCTGTATTTACTACCATGATGATTGGCTTTAAATAGATCACTTTTAAGCTTTCCACCATACACGGAAATAAGTTTTTCCTCCGTTTCACTTGATAAATCCCCGCAAAATAATGCCCTTTTGCCGGCATAATTAAGTTGCAGTGATACCGAAAATTCGTTTACATCATCCACTTTTTCAGAAAGCACCGATGAAAAGGGGTATAAAATATCAAAACGAAGCTCCCCGAAATTAAGGCTCGAAAAAGCCTCGGCATTTAGTATTTGCGTTTTTCCGTTCTCAACTCTTCCGGAAATTTCATCGAGAAATTTAAGATAAAGTGGTGAACTTCCCGGGGCTCCCGAAACAAGCAAATAGTCCACATCATAGCGCTTCAATATTTCCACAATTCCCCCGATATGGTCCAAATCGGGATGAGTAAGCACAATCATATCGATACTGCGATCGAAAAAAGGCATATTTTCCGAAAGCCTTTTAAGTACCATACTATCCGGCCCGGTATCTATAAGTATTTGATGATTCTCCGGTGTTTTTATAAAAATCGAGTCGCCTTGCCCGATATCGAAAAACACAATTTCAAGAAGGGAACTAGGCAGAGAAATCATCAGATAAATCCACAAAACGCTCAACGAAATCGCCAAATACATTGCCAGAGTATACTGCTTTCTAAAGGGAAAAACCTGCTTTTGATTAGTCAAAAAAGTCGGCATGTACTTAGGGTAGCATACCGACCTTAAAAATTTTTAAATTTTTTCTTAAATTTTTACGCCAATTTTTTCTTTCGGATAATTCCACCGAGACCCACTGAGAATACAAGTAGTCCAAGTAGTCCGGGACCCGTTTCCGCAATCGTTACTTTGCCGGTTGTAAGGCCTGTGGATTCTT
>CAYODN010000075.1:0-6199 GCA_964402735.1 uncultured Candidatus Peribacteria bacterium
TCGCTTGCACACATCATCGACTCTTCGCTTACAGATGAGCATATTTTTGCTTCCGTGATTTTCGCCGTTGAGATCGAGCATGCCGATAATACTAGGGCGAGTAGCATTATTGCGGGTATCAGTTTTTTCATTTTTTGTTTGTTAATTTTTATTATTCGCTTATTTCTTTATCGAGCGAAATGCTGATTATTTTCGCAAGTTCGGCTCTTGTAATGTATTTATCCGGGAAAAATTTTCCATCGATTCCGGATACAAGGCCGAGTCGTTTTGCATGATATACATATTTTGCATACCAAGCGTCTTTGTCCACATCGGTAAACGGATTCACCGATACCATAGCCATTTTATCTCCTCTTGTTTCAATGAGGATTTTCACTGCTTCGGCTCTTGTGATATTTCTTGTTGGGAGGAGTTTTCCGTCACTACCGGCAATGATTCCCATAATTTTTGCTTTTGTTGCAACCGCGCAAAACCAATCCCCCGATTTCATATCTGTGAAAAGTGATGCATCGCAGTTGTCTCCTTCGTGTTCGTAAGCGTACATAATCATTTTGAGGGCTTCGCTTCGAAGTACGTTTCTATCAGGCATAAACTGTCCGTCGATTCCTTTCACGATTCCTTTTGAGGCAAGAACATTAGCATATTCTCTTGCCCAGTGGTCTTTCATATCGGGGAAATAGTTTGTGAAAGGCATTTCGCCGACAAGTTGAAAATTTAAAGTAACAACATTGCTGCATCCTCTTTTGTTTGCGGTTGTAATAACGCAAACTCGATAGTTGTTTGTGCCTCCAAGCGGATTTTCGTCAACAAATGATGTTTCGTTTGCATAGCTTAAAACACCGATATATCCGTCATTCGGATAGTATGGCATATCGTTTGTGGCTGAACGAACAACTTTGTACCATTTGAGGTCGCCGGCTTCGTATTTTGTCCAAGAGAGATTCGCCTCTGTGTTGTCGCCGTTTTTTACCGCAGTTAAAGCGATTTCAATGGATGGATCGTCGCTGTATTCGTCTGCGGTGATTTCCATATCTTCTTCAAGACTTGCGTCGCTTTCGATAGTGATCGTGTTTCCGCATAGTTTGCTTGATGCGGTAAGTGTGCAAATTCTGTAGTAGTTTTTGCCCTCTTTTACACCCGTGTGAATGTAGCTTAGGGTGTTTACATCAGTAATGTAGGTAAGATAGCCATTATCGGGATAGACAGGTTCTGTTACAGTTGTGGAGTGAACCACTTTGTATCCGCTAAAATCGGTTCCGAGATACTTCGTCCAGCTGAGTTCCACGGTACCGTCGGCTCTTTGAAAGCCTGAAATGGTAACCGGTTCTCCCGAAGCAGTGTCGGGGTTTGTTGCGACAAATGCGCTTGCGCTAAGCATGTTTAAAAGTAGCGCCAGCGAAAAAGTCGAAATTGCCAGGATTTTTTTCATTGGTTTGTTTTATGAAATAAAAAATAACCGCTTTCATTTAAGCACAAAGGGGTAAATCAAACAAGATTTTCGTTTTTGTTGGTAGGGCTTTTTTTAAACGAAAATAAGGCTTATTCCCGAGAAAATTATCATCATTGAAAAGGCGAAAAGTATTCGTTTCCCGGTTTCTCCGTTTCCAAGAAGCATAAAAAGCAGAGCTTTTGAGATCGTGTTTGTGAAAACGGCTATCATTATGCCTACAGTGGCGATTTCCTTTGAAAGGCCCGATTTTGAAAAGTTTGCGAGTGAAATTGTGATCGCGTCTACATCGAAAATACCTGTGATGAAGCTTAAAGCGTATAGACCTGTGTCGCCGAAGTAGATATTTGCGATTTTTCCGAGCAATAGAATTCCCGAAAAAATCGCCGCGAATTTGATTGCGGGTAAAAGTTCAAACGGATTTCTTAACTCCACCTCCGTTTCGTTTAGGCTTTCTTCGAGGTTTTGTTTTGTTTTTCGGTTGTAATAAAAACAGAAAAAGCACCCAACGATGAGCATTGTGATGAATGGGACAATCAGAGAGGGGAGTATTTCCTTATTTAGAACCCCGACTTCAATAAATACACGAAGTAGCATACCGCTTTGTGCAATGATTATTGCGAGTACGTAAGGGTTTATGATTGTTTTGTTTTTTTTGCTTTGTTCGGCGAAGGCGAGTGTAAGGGCGGTGCTCGAGATAAATCCCGAAAGAAGGCCAGTTAGCGTAATTCCTCTTTTTGTTCCGAAAATTTTAATTGCGATGTAGCTTGCAAATGATATGGCCGAAATAAAGACCACCATAAGCCAAATAAAGAAGGGGTTGAAAAATTCATAGGGTCCGAAATTTTGGTTTGGTAAAATTCGAAGCACTATAAAAGCGATAAAAACGAATTCAAGTGTTGAAATAAGCTCAATATCTTTGATTTTTTTCGCAATATTGTGGAGGTCCGCTTTAAAATGGAGAAGTGCCACGAGTGTGAGTGCGATGAGTGTTGAAAGGATCGTTTCTCCGCTTGCCGAAAGAAAACCGATAACAAATACCAAAATTCCCGCGAGCTCTGATGTGATGCCGATTTGTTTGAATTTGCTAGCGGTGATGAAATACGAAATTGCGATGAGTGTTAGTACTATACCCGCCAGAAGAATTGAGATGTATATTGAATACTCACTTGTTTTGAATGATAAATAGCCTATAAGTCCGATAAGTATAAACGAACGGAAACCTGCGAAGTAGCCTTTGTTTTCGGCTTGAGATTTTTTTTCTCTTTCAAGGCCCACCAGACCCGAAAGTAGGATTGCGGTGAGAATTTCGATGATAAATGTAAAGTTCATTTTTTGTTTTTGTTTCCTCTTATTTTATCAAATTTTCGCTTTGCGGACAAGAAAAAAGCGGAAGCTTTTGGGCTTTCGCTTTATGCAATTTGTGTGATTTTTCTAAACGAGTCCTTTTTTTGTGAGAGTTCGAAGGCCGCTTGTGGATACTTTTACTTTCACTTTTTTACCCGTTGCCGGGTCGATGAGCTTTTTTGTAACCAAATTCGGTCTGTAAATTCTTTTTGTGGCTCTCATTGAGTGACTTCTGTTGTTTCCGGTGGATGGCTTTTTGCCTGTTACAGCGCATACTCTTGACATATTTTTGATGTTATATTTTTTAAAGTGAGTCGATTTTAGCGGTCAAAAATGAAAAACACAAGTCGTTTTTCATTGACTTGTCGCCATAAAACAAATAAATTTTGCCTATAAAAATATTAATGGTTTAAATTTATGACAAACAAACACGCATCCAAGAGACACGGTTTGGTAGGAAAAACAAGACCGAAAGCAAAAGATAGCAAAAAACGAAATAAGGCTTTGGCTCGCGAAAGAAAAGCTTCTTTAAAAGCATCGAAGGAGGCAAAATAAAACGAAAATATAAATGCTAAGACGACAAAATATTCGTCGCATAAGACCAATTTCAAGCTCTTCCCCAAATAGAACTTCAGGCGGATTTTTGGGGAGGCTTTTGTTTTTGATTTTTTTGCTTGCTTTGATTTATGTGGTGTTTTTTTCCGAATTTTTCATTGTAAAAAGCATTAAAACCGATGGAGAGATTAATGATGGAGGAGTTCTCTCTTCGAAAATAGTACAATCTTTGAGTGAAGTTCGAGGTAAAAATTTGCTTTTTTTGAATACAAATAATCTGCAAAAAAGGCTTTCCACTTCTTTCCCCGATCTTGAAAAAATTACGGTTTACAAATCTTTTCCCAAAACGGTGAAAGTGGGTTTTTCGAGGTTTCCGGATAGTGCGAATGTGATTTTCGAAAGCCCCTCCGTTTCGTCCGTTTTTATTATAAATACTATCGGAATGGTGGTGAAAAGCGACAGCGAAAAACCGAATTTGCCTTTTATCAGGCTTCAAAGGGATGAGCCCGTGAATGTGGAGGAAACTTTGATTGAAAAATCGAAACTGAATTACATTTTGGAATCGAAAGTTTATTTTGAGGATAAATTCGGAATGAATGTGAAAGAGGTTATCTACAAGCCACATGCGAGAGAAGTGCATTTACTTACCGAGAAAAATTTTGTGATTTGGCTGGATATTCAGAAGGACTTTGAGAGTCAGTTTAAAAAACTAAAAAAAGCCGCTTCCACTCTGGATATTTATAAGGAGGACCTTTTGTATATCGATTTAAGGATTGCGGGAACCGAAGGGGATAGAATAATATATAAGAGAAGATAATTTAATATTATGATTTACGCACTGTTGGGAATTCTTTTGGGGGTAATTGCGGGGCTAAAATTTAGTGTGGGTATTCCCGCGGAGCTCATTAAATATACCGCTGTGTTGATTTTGGGTATTATCGATTCATTGGTAGGGGCTGGAAAGGCTGAGGTTCGCGGAGATTTGAACGATGACAAATACAATCCGTTGATCTTTTTGACGGGGCTTTTTTCAAATATAGTTTTTGCCTGTCTGATCACGTTTTTGGGAGAACATTTGGGGCTTGATTTATACTTGGCTGTGACGGTTGTTTTTACTATAAGAATTTTTACAAATGTGGGTAAAATCAGGCGCGCGCTTCTCGATCGCTATATGATCAGAAAGAAGTCCAATTTAATAAAAATTGAAATTTTCAAAAATCTTTGATATAATACAGAGAAATAATTTCAATAAAATAAAAATAAAATGTCCCAAGCTTCTAAATTGGCTCTAATTAAAGAGATGATTGAATCCGCCGAATCCAATCTTAGATCCGCTAAGCAGATTCTTATCGAACTTACCGGTTCTTCCACAAAAAATGTGTATGCAAAATTGGCTAAAGAAATAGATCCGCTACCCAAAAATGGCGTAGACGACGGTTCAATTGTAATCGAGGGTGTTTTTAATGGTGAAACAATGACCGATTCAAAGGGCAAGATTTATCCTGTTCCCGCGAATTATGCCAGTAAAAGTAAGCTTATTCCGGGAGATGTGCTAAAGCTTACAATCCTTGAGGACGGTTCTTATTTATATAAGCAAATCGGCCCTATTGAAAGGAAAAAGGTGGTGGGAGTATTAACCTTTGAGGATGGCCAATACAAGGTAATTGCAAACGGTAAGGCTTATAAGGTGCTTCTTGCTTCCGTTACTTATTTTAAAGGTGAAATCGGTGACAAAGTGACTTTGATTATTCCGGAGCTTGAGGATAGCGATTTTGCCGCAATTGAAAACATTCTTCCGAAGGACAGTGAAGAAATTATCGATTAAAAATAAAAAATTAAAACAAAAATAAAAATATGGATGAACAAAATACACAAAACAATTTAGCTTCAAATGGAGCGGTTTCTCCTCAGCCGATGGCTTCCGGTACTGTTCCGGTTTCTTCTCAGCCTTCTGCTTCGGTGCCTCCTGTGGCTCCCGTAGCCCCTGTAAGCCCGGTGGAACCGGTTGCTCCTTCGATTCCGGTAGCCCCCGCAGCTTCTTCTCCGATGGCGCCTGAAATGACTTTTGCTCAAAATGAAGCGCCTTTGGCTGGTACAAATATGCCACTGTCTTCAAATCCTTTGAATACTGGTATGGGAAATCCCGTTCCAACTCAAGTGCCTTCTGTAAGCCCGGAAAATCCGGTGCCAACGCAGATTCCCGTGTCGATGATGGCGCAAAGAGAAGGGGCTTCCAGTCCGGTTGTTCAAAACGAGCCTGTTTCGGCTTTGAGTAATGCCGAAATGAATGTTTCGGAAATGCAAAATCCGGAAAATGTCGCTTCAAATAAGAAAAAATGGATAATTGTGGGAGTCCTTTCAGTGTTGGCTGTGGCTTTGGTTTCCGGAATTTTGTTTATGATTTTTTCGGGGGATGAAGGCTCCGTTTCGACTCCTTCAAATAAACTGGGATCGGAAGAATCAGCCCCTCCAAGCGTGGTTTCTCCTTTTTCCGATGAGGAAAGTACAAGTGAAAGCTCTATGGCTGATGCAATTGAAGAAACATTAAGCGAAGATTTGCCTGTTGAGGGTGAAATATCCGCGCCGGAACTTAACGAGGTTGTTGAATCACTTGAGGAAAGCGCGCCACCCGCACTTAATTTGATAGAAGAATCGGAGGCAGAATCAGATGTGATAGAAAACGCAGAAACGCCTTCGGAAAGTGTTCCTGTAAAAAGAGTTACGAGATAATTTTTTTTATAAAACTTTTTTTGTAATTTGGGGCATTTAAAAAGACCGAATTTGCATAAAAAGGCCCCAGTTTTATTTTTTTGATTCTCTTTGGCTTATGAATAAAAATTTTTTCGAGCA
>CAYODN010000076.1:0-6135 GCA_964402735.1 uncultured Candidatus Peribacteria bacterium
AAATATGTATGATAGCTTCGAACAAGCTAAATCGGGACTTCTTCAAGATATGACAGCACCAAGTGTAGATACGCCAACATCTCCCGTAGCACAAGTTCAAACGACACCAGTGACTTCTGTTGCCCCCGTTGCACCAATTGCCGCAACTCAAGCAACACCGGTGCCACCTGTACCACCCGTTGCACCAATTGCCGCTACCCAAGTAGCACAACCTCAAACACCAGTAAGCCCGGTAGTACCTGTACAAACAGCTCCTGTCGCACCCGTTATACCGGTTGTTCCCGTTCAAACTACACAAGTACCTCCATCAAGTCCTACTACTCCGATTCAAGAAGCAAATGTAGTCCCTCCTGTTGCCCCTGTTGCAGTCGTTCAAGCAGCCCCTGCTTCTCCAATTTCAACACCGGAAACTCCAAATCAAGCCCAACCGGAAGCAAATTCATACAAATTCGAGGGTTAAAATGAATATAAAATGTTTGAAAATCCATATCTTTTATTGAGCGCATCGGCGTTAGCAGCGGGAGTACCCGTTGCTATATGGTTATATATTATTTTTTCAAAAAAGCAGTCTTCTAAAAAAACACTGGCAATAGTGTTTTTTTTGGGTTGTTTAACCGCTCCAGCCCTCCTTTTACTCCAAGAAGTTTGGAGTATATTTCCGAGATTTAATTTAAGCGCCTTCATTGAGAGCAATATTAGGAGCCAAACAGCCTCATTTATAGCGATGTTCATTCTTTTCGGAGCTATGGAAGAAATAATAAAAATGTATGTTTTAACGATTGTGGATAAAAAAACACTCTTAATAAAGACAATAAACGACACAATAAGATACAGTTTGGCTTCGGCCCTGGGTTTTGCCTTTACGGAAAACATTTATTACTTATATCAATTCTGGCCATCCATCACAACCGGCCAACTTGTAGGAATGTATATATTCAGATCGGTATTTACTGCCGCGGCGCATATGATATTTTCAGGAATTTTCGGCTACTACTACGCAATGGGAAAGTTTTCAATACAAATTTCAAAACAAAAAACGGTACTTGAGGAGGTGTCAAATTCGGTAAAATGGATAGCGAAGATATTCAACATTCCGCTAAGCAGAGCCTACCAACAAAAATATGTATTAAAAGGTCTTATCATTGCGATTTCTACACACGCGACCTACAACTTCATACTTCAAATGGGCTATAAATTACCGGTAATTCTATTTGTGATATTCGGAGCAATATATATTTGGTATTTAATGAAAACAAGAACCGGAAATTTAATAATAAACACGGACATAAGCGAACAAATAGGATCAAAATTGGGAAAAAGAGACAAAGACGTGATTGTTGAACTGATATCAATGTGGTTTAAAGAAAAAAGATATGTAGACGTAATTCACGTATGCGAAAGGCTACTGGAAAGAGATCCGAATAATGAAGTGGTAAAGCTTTTCAAAGCGAAATCCCTGGATTATTTGGAAGACAACAATCCATATAAAAAAATATTAAACACAATAATAAAAGACGAAAGGCAAAACGAAGAAAATAAAAATATATTAAGTAAGTATTTGGAAGAAAAAGAAAACGCAAAAAAAGCCAAAGAATTAATAAAAAAACAACTGGAAAAGGAAGGAAAAAAGATTGTAGAAACGAAAAATCAAACCAAAAATAAAACCGCTCCCCTTGAAACAACCTCAGGCAAAATCGACGAGAAAAAATACCTCGAAAAGTATACAAAAGGGGATTCCTTCAAGATTTAAGCTTTAAATTTCAATTTATCTTCCGGAGTTGTATGAGGCAATTTTTGAAATTTATATTTCCAAAAATACTTAATAGCGGAAACGATATGAATTCTTACCGTTTTTTTAGTGAAAAAAGAAAGTAGGCCTCCAGAAGAAAGTCTTTTATGATAATGAGTAGCTTTTGCAGCGGAAAAATAAACAACTTTAAACTTTCTAAGCCAAAATTCTCTACACAAATCGGTATCCGACATAAACAAAAAATATCTTTTATCAAACCCACCTACGGTTTCATACATGCTTCTTCTTACCAATATCAAAGCTCCAACCACCCAATCAACTTCGGAAAGAAGTTCCGGATTTTTATCATGCATTAAATATTTAAAAAGACGTTTGGAAAAAACCGGTATTTTCTTTAAAAAAGTTCTTTTTATCAAAAAATCCAGGATGCTGGGAAACCTTCGATAAACATCTTGAATATTTCCATCTTCATAAATAAGTTGTGGAGCAAGGATACCAATTTCAGTGTGTCTATCCATATGAGAAATCATTGCTTCAATATTGCCTTTAAAAAGCTCCACATCGGGATGCATAATCAAAAAATATTCGCTATCGGACTTGGAAATTCCAACATGATTTCCATTTCCATAACCCAAATTTTTCTGATTTAAATAAAATTCAAAAAGAGATTCTTTTGAAAATTCTTCCTTTAGTTTTTCAAATTTCAATTTGTTTCCGTTTGAAACAACAATAACATTAAAAGAAACCGCAGGTTTGTTATTTAAAAGCCATTTTAGAATATTCTTCACATAAAGATATTCGTGGTCAAAAGTAAAAAGGATAATTATTGAAAGTTTATTTTTCATTCAAATAATTGGTTATAAACAAAGATTTGTCCTCAACATAATCGCTTCTGTCAGGATTGTAAAATTCGGAGCTAAAAGCCGCTACAACGCAATTTGCGGAAAGATAGGCAAAACCATGCCACACCTTATTTGGAACATAAACAGCGTCACCAACCTTCATATCAAAAAATACCTCATCGCCATTATCATCCAAAGATACAAATTTCACCGTACCACTCAAAACCAAAAATACTTCTTTTTCTTTCAAATGAGCATGTTGACCGGACTTACTATCGCTATTTCCACCTAAAACAAAGTAAGTTTTTACAACATCAAAAGGAATAATTTTCCGATCAAATTCTATGGGTAAAATTGAGTAATCTCCTTTACCGGACTTTATTTCAATTTGCTGTATTTTAATCTCCATATTTATGGATTTAAATTATCTACACCGAAATTAAGTTTATCCTTCCAATCCGCAATCGAAAAAAGATTTTCCACTTCGGTTTTTGTCTTTTTTATTTCGCCTTTTTCACGGTTGTAAATCTTAAAAAGCCAATCTTGATGATCAAAGTACCATTTAATCATATCTTTTAGTCCATGATTAAAAGTGTGTTTTGGTGTCCAACCGAGAGCTGTAATTTTAGAGGGATCCATAGCATAACGCATATCGTTTGCGGCTCTATCCGGAATGTACACAATACTTTTTTCCGGATCTTTTCCGAAAAAGTTCAAAATCATATACGCAAGGTTTTTCGTACTAAGTTCATTATGTCCACCGATATTGTACACTTCACCAATTTCTGCATTGTGAAGTACCAAATCTATAGCCTCACAATGATCCTCTACATAAAGCCAATCTCTAATATGGCTACCTTTACCGTGTAAAGTAATAGGCCTACCTGAAAGTGCTGCAAACATAAAAAGCGGAATAGCTTTTTCCGGAAATTGAAAAGGCCCGTAATTGTTTGTACAACGTGTAATTAGGGCGGGAAACTTATAGGTTCTAAAATAAGACTGAACGAGTAAATCCGCGGCAGCCTTTGTGTTTGCGTAAGGACAACCCGGATTTATCGGTGTATTTTCAGTGAAAAAATTCGTAGAACCCTCACCCAAATCTCCATAAACCTCATCAGTTGAAACTTGATGATATCTTTCAACGCCATACTTTTTGGCTACATGAAGCAAATTATGAGTACCAAGAATATTGGTTTGAACGAAAATTTCGGGATTGGCAATAGACCTATCCACATGCGACTCGGCGGCAAAATGAACTACATAATCAAAACTTTCTTTTTCTTTAAATAAATTATCAAGGAAATCCTTATCAACGATATCCCCGCGAATAAAATCAAAATTTGGATTATCGATTGCATCTTTTAAATTTTCTAGACTACCCGCATAAGTAAGCTTATCGAGGACGGTTACCTTATAATTCGGATATTTTTTTAAAATAAAGTGAGTGAAATTCGAACCAATGAAACCGGCCCCACCTGTAATTAAAATTTTCTTAGACATTAGATTAATTTAAATCACTTCGAGAAATATAACATAAAAATATTCCAAGGCTAAAAATACATACAAAACCAAATTGACAAAGAACGTAAAACATTTTAACACAAACAATTCAATTATTTCACTTAACGAAAACAATAAAATATGTTAATTTCCTGATGAAAATTTAAAACAACAAAAAATGACTCCTGAAAAGGCAAAAGTGGCTTTGGTATTTGATTGGATGACAACAAGCGGAGGAGCCGAAAGGGTAAATTTGGTTTTACATAAGCTATTTGCAAACGCACCAATTTTTACAAGCGTTTACAATCCCGAAAAAGTAATAGGCTTTGAAAGTTCCAATATCAAAACTTCTTTTATTCAAAAGCTTCCATTTGCAAAAACTCACCACCAATACTACTTGAATTTAATGCCATACGCATTCGAACAATTCGATTTAAGCGACTACGACATCATCATTTCAAGTTCCCACAGTTGTGCAAAAGGTATTATTACAAAACCCGAAAGCTTGCATATTTGCTATTGCCACAGCCCAATGAGATACGCATGGGACGATTGGCACAACTATGTTTCAAACTATAAAATGAACCCCTTACTTAAATTTATAGGAAAAAAACAACTCCATAGTCTTAGAATGTGGGACAGGCTAAGTGCTGATCGCGTAGACCATTTTATTGCAAACTCAAACACCACAAAAAGAAGAATCGCAAAATATTACAAGAAATTCTCGAAGGTGATTCATCCGATGATCAACACAAAAGAATTTAATTTAAACGAAACAAACCCGAGAGAATATTATCTGGCGGTAGGACGGCTAACTCCATATAAAAAGTTCGGGCTTATCGTAGACGCTTTTAACAAAAACGGTAAACCCTTAAAAATTGTGGGCGACGGCGTGGAATTCGCATCGCTTAAAGCAAAAGCCAAAAGCAATATTGAACTTTTAAGGTTTATTCCGGATGAAGATTTGAAAAAAATCTATGAAAACGCAAAAGCTCTAATATTCCCGCAAATAGAAGATTTTGGAATTACTCCTCTTGAAGCGATGGCCTGCGGAACACCTGTTATTGCATACAACAAAGGTGGCGCACTGGAAACGGTGGAAGAAAACTTAAGTGGAATATTTTTCAATAAACAAACTGAAAAAAGCCTAAACGAGGCCATTGAAAGATTTGAAAAAATGGAAAGGTCTTTCGACAGACAAAAAATAAGAAAACACGTTGAAAAATTCGATACCGAATGCTTCGAAAAACAACTGATGGATTTTATCGGTGAAAAATGGGAGCTTTTGCAAAAACAAATGTCTAACCGGTAAAGACGGCAAGAATTAAGCTTACAATTCCCCACGCAAGCATTGAAAGAGCAAAACCCGCTAGGCCATAAATAATTGCATTTTTACCTTGTTCTTTTTTGTCCGAAACCCCGGAAACAAGATAAAGATAAGCACCATAAACGATTGCGGCAATCGCAATTAACCCCGAAATTCCCAATATAAACTCAAGAATATATCTTGCATAAAAAGGTATCATCCAAAGTGGCATGGAACCCGTCTTAATACCGCAGCCCATAATATCGTTCATATTGGCTTCAAATTCGGTACCACCCAAGTTTATATTATAAGTCCCTCTTTCAACAAAAACGTCCTCCTTTACCTTCATTCCTTCATTTTTCACATTTTGCATAAGCCTTTGGCAATCGATGGTAAGTTCCACACGAGTTTCAGGAAGTACGGTACCTTTTTGCTCGGAAAAATCGCTCGCAAAAGCCGAAAAACCCGGAAAAACCATCAAAAACGATAGGATTAAGCTAATTTTTACGATATATGTCTTCATAGTTTTTTATTATTATAACATAATCTATTGAAAATTTGAAGACTTTAACTATAATAAACGGGATTAATAAAAGAAAAAATGACAAAAATTGCGATAATCGGAAAACCAAATGTAGGTAAATCCACGATTTTTAACCGTTTACTCAAACGAAATTTAGCTATAACATCGGATATACCGGGAACTACAAGAGATAGAAATATCCAAAAAATCAGCT
>CAYODN010000077.1:0-5946 GCA_964402735.1 uncultured Candidatus Peribacteria bacterium
TTTTCCAAAATTTGTATATCGTTCATAAAAATATATTAAATATTAAGCATCTCTTATTATGCCTATTTTTAGATATTTTTCAAGCTCTTTGGTGCTCATATACTCACCCAGTAAGTTGACCAGGCTTACCTGCCCGAAAAATCGACTTTACAGTTTCTTTATTTTGTTATACATTAACAGTCTTAATATAATCTTACAATTATGACAGAACGTCCTATTGATCACTTGGATATAGACTCGGTTTTCTTAAATGCAAGGCTGGATTCTCGAAGAGGTAGGCCGGCTTTGGAAATTGTCGAAGATATAAAGAAATCCGTTGAGCTTGCCGGAAATCCCCTACTATCAGAAGAAAATTTGCAATCATTCGAACACTTTTTGACCGTGTCAGCTCTTTCCGGCGAAGAAAATCTTAGAACGGCAAGCGATTTTTTGGCTAAAAATCGAAATTTTCTTATTGCACTTTTCAAAAAACAAAAACCAAGTGACGAATTTATTGATACTCTTCTTGGTTTTTACGAGGGCGCGCGAATTGTAGAGGAAATTATGAAACGCGATGATATTAAAAGCCTTTTAAAAGAATTAGATTTACAATTTCTACAAGCCATGAATATCGTTATACATAATTTTTCAGGATATGATAATCATGAATCAAGTGAGCTTGGTGATTTGGATAATCAAAGGCTTGCCAAACAGTTGTTTTCATTAAGAAATATAAAATATTGTAGGTATTCGAAATTCATTGATTTAGAGGGCATAAAATTTTATCTGGCTAATAAGGCATTTTTTGACTCGAATATTTCTTCAAGCATTAGTAGTAGTCATTATGTTTCTCCTGAAAACGAAGGTCCAATTTATTCACTGGAAATAACTTCCGACCATTCCGCAAAATCCATCTGTCAATATTTTCAAAGAAATCCAAAGGATGAGATTCGTGGTTTTTACTTATATATGGGCCATTCCGCTTATTCATCTGAAGATGATATTAATGTTTGGAATATTAGTCGAAGACTTGAACAGCAATTCGGAGTAAATGAATTTGACGAACAAGATGGGGATCAAGATGATGAAACCTTTTTAAGCCCATCTCCAGTGGATTTGCAATTGGAGGAAGCAAGGAACATGATTGATTTCACAATGCCTTCAATGATAGGTATAAACAAGGAGGCCTTCCTTGAGCAAATCACTTTAAATCCGGGGAAAATAGAGTTTATCGGGGGGCTTGAAATTCGAAGCATTGAAGATGTTGCACTTACCAGAAAGCTTTTGTTGGACAATCCCATAATCATGCTGGACGGACCGATTTTTGCGACAATTGACCTTTCGTATGAAGATTTAGAACTTTTTGCCTCAAGGACGACTTATTTTGCAGAATTCTTTAACGCTACCGAGGACTATTTTTGGTGTGAATTTTTTGCGGGAACAAAGTGTTTGGTTCTTGGAAATACGCAGGTATCATCATCTACCTTTTGTACGATTCCGGAAAAAATTCGTGAGAACAAACAGCTTATGGACTATATTTATTCTAGCGAAAGATATGATGGAAAGGCTTATTTTATTGAAGACAAGGCGCTTGAACTTGATGACGATGGTGTGGTGGCTTTGGCCGACAAGTTTTCGGACTGTGTTGGGATTGTTGTAACAAATCAATTTGTTCAATTATCCAAAGAATTGCTTGATGTACTTCCGGTAAATTTACAAGTGCTTGATCTCTCACATAACGAGATTTCGGACGAAGGAGCGCTTCTTCTTGCGAAATATATTAAGAAAGGAAAATTCCCAAAGCTAGAACAAGTGGCTCTTCATCATAATTTTATTTCAGAAAAAGCCCTTAAAAAGCTATATAAATCAAGCAAAAGCATTTCCTGGGATTGCGTTGATCAGTTGGATTAAGCCATAAAAGCCGTATAGAATCATACAAAAGTCTTTTGTTTCGACACTTTTTTGTTTTTTTTGCAATTTTAGTGTTGACTTATATATTTAAAATGTGGTACAGTATACATAGTTAAGAAAAATAAAAACAAAAAGATCATTTAAATAAAGGTTTTGAGAGATTTCCCCGAAGAGGGCCGGATTTAATTATTTTTAATCGGATTTTTGAATCCGGCTCTCTCTGGGGAATGTCCTCTATGTGCTTGTACTGCATTTTGGCCTTGTGAAAGACCATAAATGTCTTCAAGTCGTATGTTTGATCGGGGTTGTGCCCTTTTGAACAATTGACTTGTTGGCCTTCGTCGCTTCAAAGAGTGGAGAATTTCTCACACTCGTGCTTGGTTCGTCCAAGAAGCGGTGGATGATGTAATCTTGATCGTAAGATCTCAGGCTCATATCGAAAGGACCGTTTTACCAGAGCAACACTAAACGGACACGGCTCATCTAATCTTGGGTCGTGTCCACCTCAAAAGACCATTGAAAATTCGTTGGGTATTCCACGCGGAGAGTCGGCTTTAAAGCGTTCACAAGTTGAACTCGACTTTGAGACCGACTCTCTCCGGGGAATTTCCTTTATGCCTTATACTGCATTTTTGTCTTGTGAAAGACCAAAATTGTATTACTGTCGTATGTTTGATCGGGGTTGTGCCCATTCAAACATATACTTTAGTGCTTTCTTCGCTTCAAAGAGTTGAGAATTTCTCCTCTCGTGCTTGGTTCGCCCAAGAAGCGGTGTAAGTTGTAATCTTGATCGTAAGATCTTTTGCGCATACTGAAGGGATTTTCCACCAGAGCAACACTAAAAAGACGCCTCACCAATAGAAGGGGCGTCTTTTTTTGTGCGAAAAACTTAGACTGAGTGTAAAGTGTAATTAACACTCAAAGGCAGTTTAGTGTAAAGCGGAATTGACACTGAAAGGCGTTTGAGTGTAAACTGGAGTTGACACTGAAACTTAAATACAAAAATTTTATGGTAAATACAAAGATTGAAAGTTTTCTAAACGAACAAATTAAGCAGGCGGAATTTCGAGCAAAAGCTTATGTTTTTGATGATAAAAACAAAAAACGACCGAGACGAAGTCTTTATGTGAAAATTAATTCATATATTGAGGCGTTTTTATCAGGACAAAGCGCTAATAGATGGTTGATTTTGACTGGTCTTCGAGGAGCCGGAAAAACAACTCTGCTTTTTCAAATTTACCATGAATATTCTTCAAATGACTTCTACAAGCTCTTTCTTTCACTAGATCAAACTAGGAAAATTTTAAATACGCCTCTTGATGAAGTGGTTTCTGGTTTTGAAAATCTGATAGGAAAGCCACTTGAACAGCTGGATAAGCCACTTCTTTTATTTCTTGATGAAGTGCAATACGACGAAAAATGGGCGATTGTTTTAAAATCGATTTATGATCGGACAAATAAGGTTTTTATCTTTGCGACGGGGTCTTCGGCTCTTCAATTAAACATAAATACCGATATTGCAAGAAGGGCGATTTTTGAAAAACTTTTCCCTTTGAATTTCTCTGAATATATGAAAATTAAAAATAACAAATATGAGATAAAAGGGCTTAGTTCTGCTGTCAGGGATGCTTTATTTTTTAGCGAAAGTGCCAAAGAAGTTTTTGAGAAAATTAGGGCTTTAAACGAAAAGATTTCAAGCTACTTCTTAGGCGTTTCCAAATTTGAAATTTTGAATTTTATAAACTTCGGTTCGCTTCCTTTTATGGTGGCTACAAATAACGAATCCATCGTTTATGATCAGATAAACAAGACACTTGACCGGGTGGTTCTTGGCGATATTTCCGCTACAGGAAGGCTTTCGGCTGAAATTTTAAATAAAATTCCGGCAATACTTTACGCAATTGCGGATATGGATGCGTTTAATATAAGTACGATTGCCAACAATTTTGGCATAAGTAGGCCTAAGGTGATGGAAATTTTCGAGCTTCTTGTTGGAAGCGAAATTCTTTATCGGATTCTTCCTGTCGGGTCGCATTTGAATCAAATTTCCGAGAACAAAAAGCCATCAAAATATATTTTTTCATCCCCCGCTTTTCGTGCAATGTATTTTAAAATGATTGGCAATATAATTTCTCCGGAAAATTCCAAAGGCAAACTTTTTGAGGATTTGGTGGGAATGTATTTACATAGAATAATGAGCAAAATGCCTGGGTCTTCGATAAATTTCGATCCTGTGTCGGGTGGGGCTGATTTTGTTTTCGGAAATGAGGGGCAAAAAATAATTATGGAAATCGGTGCCGGACAAAAAGATTTTCGACAAGTGATTGAAAGCTCAAAACGGATAAAATCGAAATATAATTTAGTGATTTGCGATGAGGAATTAGCCTTAAGTGAGGAATTTTCGAGTGTAAAAGTGCCGTGGAAAGTGTTTCTTTTGGGGTGAAAACGGCTTACTGAAAAGCTTTAATGGTGTTGGAGAGGCGACTTAAGTATTTGAAGAGAAATTAATTACTATTTATAAATATCTTTTCTATAATCAATATCCAAGACCCGTCCTTTCTGATTGATAATTGTATATATTATTCGAATTTTTCCCTTTTTTAAGCGAAAAAGATTTTTATAAACTTTTAAGGCTTTTATGTCGTATTTTTCCAAATTTAAATTTTCGATGTCTAAAAAAATCGTGAAGAATATTTTGCGTTCTTTCTTTGATAATTTTAATAAAAATTTATGAATTTTATCCATCAATTTTTTTTATTGCATCGATTAATACCCTTGGATCTATACCATTTTTAAACGAAAGACCTATTGAGTTCTCATCTTCCCGATAAATAACATCACTTGGATCTGTCATTTCCATAACTTTCATTGTCATAGTGCCATCTTCGTTGTCTTTAATAATAATCGGAGTATTTTTACTGATATTATATTTTACCCTTAACACTGACGGAATCGTAATTTGCCCTTTGAACGAAGGTAAAGTTGTGAAATTCATAATTGATTATTAATTGTTTACATTCCGATTGTATACTATCAGAATTTCATTTTTTTGTCCATATATTCCCGAAAGAATCGACCACGCAAGTTTGAGTTGATCAACAAGTTCACTAAAGAGGCTTAAGATTAATAAAGCTTAGGTTTTTTTAGTTATTGACAGACTCACGAATGCGATATATTATATATACGATATACATATAATATGCATAAAATGAACACTATTGTAAATTTTAAGACAGACAAAAAAATCAAAGATCAAGCAAAAAAAATTGCTGAAGAAATGGGACTTACCATAAGCGATATTTTAAATATTTATTTAAGAAATTTTATAAAACATAAAGTGATTTATTTAAATCTTGATCAAGATGAATCAAACCCAACTGATGAATTATTAGCTTCTGTAAAAGAGGCAGAGGAAGATTACAAAAAAGGTGTTTTGAAAAGTTATGACGATATCGAATCGGCAATTGAGCATTTACGAAAACTATAACTATGAAAATTTTATTTTCGAAACAATTTGATAGGGATTTTAAGAAGTTTGACCAAAAAACCCAAACGATTATTATTGACCGTCTCAATCTATTGATTTCAGATAATAATAACAGGCTTTTAAATAATCATTCTTTATCAGGAAAATTGAAAAATCTGAAAAGTATAAATATTTCAGGAGATATTAGGCTACTTTATCAAGAATTATCCGAAGTATTATTAATTGTAAGAGTGGGAACCCATAGTCAACTTTATAATTAATCGATTACTTTTTATTCATTGGAAGAGGCCTAAATGAAAATTTAGGCTTTTTTAATGCAAAAAAAACGGGGGCGTATTTGACAAATTTCTTATTTTATGCTTAATTATAGGGGTGTTCTTTGAAACATCAAAAGATAACAAACCGAGTTCAACAAGGACTCACAGGGAGGTGTGGTAATGGAGCGAGATTTCGAACAGAAGCAGGGACAAAAGTCCCTTTTCCGGAAACTCATTGACATGGCAGCGCTGGCCGTGGTGGTCGGTGTGGTCGTGCCCCTCGTGGTGATTTCGATCATCATCGAGGGCGTG
>CAYODN010000078.1:0-5744 GCA_964402735.1 uncultured Candidatus Peribacteria bacterium
TTCTGGTTTGATTTCATATGTTTTCTCAAAAAAAGCTTTAATATTTGAAATAAATGAATTACGAAATCGCTTTTATTTGGGCTTTATTCACAACGATTTCGATTGAAACGATTACAGCCGGCGGCTTAAAATTAATTTTTGACCGCCGGTTTTTTTCAGACCTTTCTCTCAAAAAATTAATTTGCACAGTACCTTTCGCAAGCCTTCTTTCCCTTCCTTATTTTTGGTTTTTGTATCCCGCATTTTTTCGTGGATCCACTTATGTTGTTCTTTCCGAAATTTCCGCAGTGATTATTGAATCCGTTTTTTACCGTCTATTTCTAACAAAAAAAATTAAATTGGCGATCTTACTTTCGCTTATAACAAACGCAATTTCATTTTTTATCGGCAATATAATTTTATAATTTATGAAAGATAAATATCGAAAAATTAATAAATATGAAAGTTTGTCCAAACCACAGAAAGAGCTTGATTTTCACAACCGCGGTCTTTTAAACGAGGAACAAATCAAAACAATCACGAAAAACTTTTTGGATGATTGCGTTTCTTCAAAAACCAAAAAGGCACTAATCATAACGGGAAAAGGCCTTCATTCAAAAGACGGTATCGCAAAAGTAAAACCAATCGTTCAAAAAATATTATCGATGAACCCTCAAATAAAAACCTTCTCGGATAGCCGAATAGACAGGGGAGACACCGGAGCAATTGAAGTCACGTTTTATTAAAAAAATTTTTCAAAACTTCGGAAAGACTTGCCTTCTTTAAGAATGGATAAGTGAAAATAGCAGCTTTCCAGAAAGAATGCTTTATTAACAAACTTCCTAGCCAGTCGTAGCTCTCAAATAAGAAAAAAGGACTGGCCTAGTCAGTCGTAGCTCGCAAATAGGAAAAAAGGACTGGCCGCGCCAGTCGTAGCTCGCTTTAGAGAGCGAAGACTGGTGGGCGATAATGGACTCGAACCATCGACCTCAGCAGTGTGAATGCTGCGCTCTAACCAGCTGAGCTAATCGCCCCCGACTTCAAAACACAAAAATCTTACACCCGAATTTTAAAAATTTAAAACGAATTTTTATACTTACCAATTTAAGGCTTAAGTAGTATATTCAAATAAATTAACAATTTAACAAAAATAAAATGCCAAAAACCGCTTCACCCACAAAAACTTCCCCCAAGGCATCTTCGAAAATTACTCAATCCCTCCGAACCACGCCAAAAGATGTGTTTCTCACTCTTCTTATGCTCGTTTTGCTCTATATCTGCGTAATAAGCATGATTTCTCTGCTCTTCACTTATATCGATTACAAATTTCCGGATCTCCTCACTTTTTATCCTTACGGTTCTTTCGACACGATCAGAACATCGAGTTCTATGCTTATAGTAGCCTTTCCTTTACTTATGCTACTTTCTTGGTTCATTCAAAAAGATATCAAAAAAATGCCGGAAAAACACGAACTCAAATTCCGAAAATGGCTTACATACTCTACACTTTTCGTGTCGGCGATTACAGTTATCGTTGATTTGATTCAATTGGTCCAAAAATTTTACAGTGGAGAACTAACACTTCCGTTTAGCTTAAAGGTGCTAAGTGTCCTGATACTTGCAGGTGGCGTTTTCGGATATTTCGTTTGGGATGTTCAAAGCAAGCCTCACAAATCAAAAATACCGGCAATGGTTGGTTTTACAAGTACCGTTCTTGTGATTGCGGTTCTTGTTCTTGGTTTTGTAGTGGTTGGTTCACCGATGAAACAAAGACAAATCAGAATGGATGAGCGAAGAATCAGCGACCTTCAGACAATCCAATATCAAATTATCGATTACTGGAGATATAAAGAAGCGCTACCCGCCACAACCGACGAATTGAAAAACTCGATTTCAGGATTTTCCGCACCACTTGATCCGGAAACGGAGAAAGCCTATGAATACAAGGTGCTTTCCCCGCTTAAATTCTCCCTTTGCGCTACATTCAATCAAGATAATCCATATAGCAAAATCAAGGCTCAGGCCGATTACCCATATTCTGCAAAATGTTTTGACGGAAACTGTGGTCCATATGGAAACGATACTTGGGAATACGAAAAAGGCTACAAATGTTTCGAACGAACCATAGACCCAAAGCTCTACCCGAAATACACGGACTAAAAATTCCTACAAAAAAAATAAAACGGAAGGCCTAAAAACCTTTCGTTTTTTAATTTACTTTTAATAAAAATTTACTTATGATTTTTATGTAATTATATAATTATATAAAATGTATAAAGGAAAAACTTTAAAAGTCTTTGGAACCGGCCAAATTACACTCCCAAAAGAAATCCGTGAGAAATATGGAGTTTTAAATTTTAAATTAAGTGAAGTAAAAAAAGGAATTTTATTGGAACCTATCGTAATAAGAGAAGAATTAATATTTACGCCCCCAATTTCGGCAAAACAGTTTAGCAAAGAAATCAAAAAATCCATAAAGAAACTTGATGGTAAATAGAATAAATAAATTTTTATCAAAGCTAAATAAATCCGAGCGAAAAAAAGTCGACGAAGCAATCGATCAGCTGCTTATAAACTGGCAAACGGCCGGCGACATTAAGGCGCTAAAAGGATTCAAAAATACCTTCCGGCTGAGAGTGGGTAGGGTAAGGATAGTCTTTCAAATACAAAAAGAAGAAACCTTCATTATTTCAATCGGACTTAGAGATGATAGATTTTATGAAGATTTGAAAACTTAAATAATTTTTTTACAAAATATCATTAAATAGGTTCATACAAAATTTCCCCTGTCCACTTTTGGGGGTACACATCACTGGTGGGCGATAGTGGATTCGAACCACTGACCTCGTCGGAGTCAACGACGCGCTCTAGCCAACTGAGCTAATCGCCCTTACTGATTTTCAAAACACAAACAATTTATCACAATTTGAGCCGTTCGCAATATTTTTTGACTCAGCTAAATAAAATGTATATAATACGCTTGTAATAAACAAAATTATGGAAGGAGATTCAAGAAATCCAGTGTATATAAAAGAGCCCGATATCAGAGCTCCGTTTGAAATTTCCACAAATCCGGAAATCGTGGCGCCTGATGACATCGAATTTTTAAGCTTTCGGATAAGAGATTCCATAAACGAAGATTTGCTTCAAGTTCTCAGTAAATATGGCATAGACGAAATTCAAAAAGATCCGCGCACCCTTCTACAAAACCACTTCGAAAGATATCTTTAAGATTTCTTGCCCTGGATTTTTAAGTATTATATTATCCAATTTGTTTTTTAATTTTTTTTATATGTCTGAAAAAGATCGACCCGATTTTGCAAGCCACTTATATTTGAAAGATATTGTAGCTCCGGAAGGAAACGCCACTCCGGAGGCACAAATTAAAATTTATTTGGCAAAAATTATTGAATCTTCCGTGTCAAAAATTTGCCAAGATCAAGAACTTTTGGATCGAGTTCAAAGAAATCTTCAAAAAATTATTGAGTCCCCTGAAAGCCTCGATAACACAATACGTGTTATTGTTCAAAGCCAAATCATTTCTACCGTAAAACAAACCACGGACTCAATTTCCGCCCTTCCCAGAGGCCTTCAAATGAATGAAATTATCGAATTGGCCATCCCTATAGTCACGGCAATGACGGTGCAGTCTTTGGGGAGTGGTATGCTTGTTAAGGGTCTAGCTGATGCGATAAGTGAGCTTAAAGGAAAAGTTCTAAGATATGCTCCCCTAAAAAAATTCGATGCGAAATACTTAATGGAAAATCTCGGAAATTTTATCAAAAACGCAAACGAGAACAGGCTTTCCTTCTCGATGGTTGCGGTTCGTCTTCAAGAAACGTCTTCTCCTAAAACCGGAAACCTTGAGGATGATAGGCTTATTTCTTTTATGGAAATGGTTTTGAGAAGGAAAAACATTCACGGTGAACAAATTGAGCTCATAGCAATGGAACAAGGCTATTTTATTTTGCTTTTTATAAACTCAGCCACTAAAACCGCTTGTGTCTGCGCTTGGGAAATAGACGAGGAAATTAAAAAATCTTTTGAAAATGAATATTCGGTTGCTGTTGCTTCTTATGATCCAAAAGTCTTCGACAAGGCGATTCCATCGCATATTGGAGCCATTCAATCTATGCCACACCTGCCTGTATTATATGGCCTTACCTTTATGAAAATGCTTGATTTAAGCTCGGAAATTGCCCGCACTTTGCCTAAAGGTCGGCCCGGAATAATTGTTCAATGTAAGAAAATATTAAACTCGGAGTCTTTTGAAAGAGATGGCACAGAGTATATTTTGGGTCAAAGTTCGGAAAACTTTCAGGGACTTCTTCGTTCAAATTTACCGAAAAGCAAGCCCTATCAAGTGGATGCAAGCACAATTGAACCAAAGATTACAAATCCAACGGAAAGGCCGAGTTCCATAAGAAAAGTGTATTACGCGGAAGAACAAATAACTACACCGCAAACTGAAACAGGTCCCTTAACAATACGAAGAGAAGTGATGCTAAAAGGCCTTCGTGCAGTTGATCCCGATAAAAATGAATAATCATCTAAGTTTAACTTGTAAAAAGCTCTAAAAATACGTAAAATAATATTAAATTAAACCAAAATTAAATGAACGGGAAATTACGGCTCAAATCCAACACCTCCGCCGCAAGAGGAAGATTCAACCCCGGCGAATTTTCAGCTTGGCACACTTTTTGTTGAACCGATAAAAGTAAAATTACCCGATTCCAATTTGCAATACGACAGTGACTATTTTGTGCGACTTTTGGCAGGCTCAATAAGCCTTTCGAGAGACGAGAAAAAAAGGATTATTGATTCAATTCCACGTCTTCGACAAGAGCAAATCGATGAACTCACAAGAATTTTTGAAGAAGAAAAACTAAAATTCTCAATGCTTTCAAAAAAGCATGTGCCACAGTTGGAACGCCTTGCCGATCAACATTACAGAGAATGGATGGATATTGAAGCGGAAGTGGCTCAAATGGCAAAGAAAAGCCACGATGAAGAGCAGGCCGAGGAAATCAGAAAATCATTGGGACTATAAAAATCATTTTTTCAATTTTAAAAAAGTGGAAAAATTTCTCCACTTTTTTTGTGGGAATGTTTAATTTCGCCAACTAAAAATTTTCCACTTTTATCAATTCCTGAAATCCGCACATTCACAAAGGTATTTCGAAGGCTTTCATCTCCATGAAATCTCACAGGAAGAAAATTCGCAGTAAAACCTTTTCTAAAGGGTCCCTTATTTCCCTCTACAAGAACCGAAACGGTCCTTCCGATATATTTCTCCATAAATTTTCGGCCCATTTCATCGGAGATTTCTCGAAGAATTTTTGCTCTTTCTTTTTTCACTTTTGGATCAACTTGATCCGGAAAATGCGCCGCTGGTGTTTTATTGCGCTTGGAATAGGGGAAAGAATGAACCTTCAAAAAACCTACTTTTTTTACAAAGTCCAAGGTATCGGAAAAATCGCTATCACTTTCACCCGGAAAACCCACAATTACATCGGTGGTAATTGAAAAATCGGGACTCGCCTTGTAAAGTTTCTCGCAAATTTTATAATAATCGGCTACTTTATAATGCCTGTTCATAAGCCGAAGAATTTTATCCGAACCGGACTGAAGACTCAAATGTATCTGTGGCAGAAGCCTTTTATCGGAAAATAGTTCAAAAAAATTGTTCGGAAAGTCCACAGGCTCAATTGAGCTTATCCTGAGATTTATAACTGATGTGGATTTGAGCATAAGCCCGATCAGAT
>CAYODN010000079.1:0-5739 GCA_964402735.1 uncultured Candidatus Peribacteria bacterium
GATTTTTCCGTAGCTTAAGAGTTGGTATTCGAGGTATGGAATTCCGTTTTTAGGATAATCTTCAATTAAGGGTTTACTTAAAAACAACACTAATGAGGGGGTAGTTATAAGTTTCAGTTGATTAAAGATAGTACCTGTATTTAGGTAAGTGAGCGTATCAATTGCTCTTAATTTATTGGTACCAACGTTTACACTTTTTAGAACTATGGTGTCCCCCATTGTAGAATTATTGATTCTATCTTCGGAAATTCCGGAAGATGTTGTTTCGAGGGTATTGTCCAATTGGAATTTTACCCAAGGAATCATTCCGCATTCCTGTGTTTCACCGGTGCCGTCGTCACATTCGCCGGTGATTTGCCATTGGAGCACGATGTCGTTTTCGGAATTATTAACGCCGGTGTCCAAAGTGTAGCGATTATTGCAGGTGCCGTCGGTTTTCCATACTTTGCATGGAGTCCTTACTCTTAACACAAAATGGGCATTGGGGCTGGTTTTATGAAACTCAATAGTATCACCATTAGCATCCGTGTAATAAAGTGGGATTACCACCCTATCCGTGGCGGTAGAGCCGAAGCTAAGGCGGTTCCAGTTGCATTCGTGATCGAGTTCTGTCGCTTTGTTTTCGGTTTTGTACAAGTCGCAGTCGCGATTTAGGGCGTTTTTGACGGGCATTACTTCCCTTTCGCCGGCTGTGCCTTCGCCGAGCGCAGGAATTACATAACACTCCGTTCCACCTAAATAATTACAACTTCTCACCGGTGTTTCGTTTCTGCCCTTGATTTCAGCGTCAATCACGATTTCGTTATTATCGTATAGGCCCGATTTGCAGATTGGATTTTCTGAATATGACTTTATTGTGCAGGGATTAATCACTTTTAAAAAGTTTTCCCTGCAAAAGGTTTGTTCTTCGGTGGTCGTTCCTTTTATTGACAATTCACCTCCCGAAAATTCGCAATGCGCCTTGAAATTGTAGCCCGGGCCCATTGTGTCCATAATTTGTTGAAGGCGGCCGATTACGCTTTTAGAGAGGTTTTTTGCGGCTAAAAAATTATTTGTGTTCCTGATATTTTCAAGTCGATCAATATTTGCCCTTTGCACGGAAAGCCCGGTAATCACCAAAATCGCGAAAATTATCATCGCAACGATTGATATAAAGCCCTTTTGATTTGTGTTTTTAAGTTTTTGCATAGAATGAGTTTACGAAGGAATATTACAAAAAAATTCGCATTCTGTAAACCAAATCCAAATATTAATGCTTGAAATTATTAAAGAGTTTCTAGGATTTTTCCGAGTAGATTATCCAGATTCAAATATTTTTCGGCGGAGACGAAAACGGGGCTGAATTTCGCGTATTTCTCCGAAAGGCGGGCTACAAGTTCATTTGTATCCTCTGCTTCCGGGTTATCGTAATTGTGCCAGCCCAGGAGCTTTGCCGTGTGAACGCCGGCCGGAAGAACGCCCTTAAAACGCTCGTCCTTGGGCGGTGGCGGTATCAAATCGGCATAATCCAATAAATCGATTTTGTTGAAAACGTAAATTTTCTTTTTGTCCTTCATTCCAAGCTCCGCGACGATTTCTTCCACAATGTCTATTTTAAGCTCAAATTCGGGATCTGTAACATCGATAACATGCAAAATCATATCCGATTCGAGAGTTTCCGCCAAAGTGGATTTGAAGGCTTCAATAAGGCTCGGGGGAAGATCTCTGATAAATCCGATCGTGTCCGAAAGTAAGAACTGTTTTCCCGGCCTGTATACGCCATCCGAGCTATCTCCGGGTATATAAATTTTACCGGTTGTTGTGTCGAGTGTGGCGAAAAGTTCATCCGCGCTATATACTTTTTTCGCTGTCATTGCGTTCAACAAAGCCGATTTTCCCGCATTGGTATAGCCGATAATCGCAATCGTTTTTAAATCGTTTTTCTTTCTCCTATCGCGGTGGCCCTTTTTCACCAAATCATAATGCTTGAGTTTTTCTAGAACACTCTGCTCTTGCCTTCGAAGATGCCTTTTCATAAGCTCGATATTCGATTCGCCCTGTCCGGACCGCACACCGATGCCTCCAACCTGTTGCATAAGGCTTTCACCAAGGCCGAAAATGCGAGGACCGAAATGACGAAGCTGCGCGAGTTTTACCTGAAGTTTCGCCTCGGTTGTATGTGCGTGTTTTTCGAAAATATTCAAAATCAAATCCACTCGATCCCAAACTTTCAGCTCACAATCGAGCTTTTGTTCCTTAAAATACTCTTTAAACGCCTCCTCCAAATTATATACCTGGCCGGGCTTAAGAATATTATTTACAATGAGCAAATCGGCATTTTCCTCAAGTGCGATTTGTGTGAGTTCTTCGAGTTTTCCTTTGCCGATAAAGGTTTTGTAGGTTCGCATGCTTTTTTTCTGAATAACGCGAACAACAACAAGTCCGCCAAAAGTTTTCACAAGGCTTTCGAGCTCCTCGAGGCGTTTTTCGGCTAGTCGGCGACCCAGTTCGTGGGGTATTATGTCGATGATTATGGTTCTTGGTTTGTTCATAGCCAAAAGTATATATGTAAGAATTTAAAATGCAAAACTTAAAAGAATATATCGCCTCAAGCGACAAAAAATCTCTCAAAGACAATTTCATATTTTATATTTTTTCGGGATTTTTCGCTTTCGCACTTTTCAATCCGTTTTTCCAGAAATATGATTACGGGGCCGGGCTTCCCGTGGTGATGCTATTTTCTTTCGTACTTCTTGCGATTTTTATTTCCGAGTTTTTTGAAAAACGTGAAAAAGGGTATATCGAAAAGGTTTTTATTCTGATTTTTGCGGTTACATATATTCTTGCGTTTTATTTTTCTCAAACCAAAAATTTAAGCTTTCCCGAGACCTTGGCGTATTTGAGCGTTCTTCCATTTTACATTTTTTTCGCGCATAAAAAGCTTATTTTTCGCGATAAACTTTTGAAAACTCTGGGCGTTTTCGGTTTTCTTTCCGTTTCGCTCGGCTTTGTGCTGTATTTTTTACTCGATCCCACAAGAATGACCGGGCCTTTTTTCAATGTGCTTTATCACGCTAATTTTTGGCCAAACGCTTTCGGCACTTTCCTCCTTATGATTTGGCCGGTGTATCTTTGGATTTATCGCGGAAGGTGGAATTTTATGGCTATATTGACCTTTTCTTTCGTTTTAAGCGGACTACTTCTCACTTTTTCAAGAGGGGCGCTGATCGCTTTTTTCGGACAAGTTATTCTTCTTGCGCTTTTTAATCTTAGAAAAATTAAACTTAGGGTAATTGGAATTTCCCTTCTTGTAGCGCTTTTGAGTTTTTCGTTTTTTTGGTTTTCAAATTTTGCGAGAGGCCTTTCGCATATCACAATCGATGTGGGCGAAAGGATTTCGTTTCAAAATAATGAGATTCTCACTTCGGGGCAGGAACGTACCGATTTTTGGAAGGGAGCGATCGAATTGATACAAGAAAAACCACTAACGGGATATGGCCCTTTTAGCTTCAGATACGCATTTAATCCGATTCAAAAGATTTTTCTTGGGGCAAGCGATCATCCGCATAATCTGTTTCTTAAGCTCGGGGCGGAAAACGGAATTATTAATATGATTGCTTTTTTTGGTCTTTTTTTCACGGTTTTTTTGCTTTTTGTTTTTAGGTTTAAAAAGCTTTCCAATGAAGACCGCGCTTTTTCCATTGTGCCATTTGTGGCTGTGGCAGGTTCCCTCGCCCACTCTTTGATTGACTATAATTATAATTTTTTCCAAAATCTTCTACTTCTTTTTCTTATGCTTGCACTACTTAGAAGTAGCGTAATTATAGCTGAACCAAGGCCGAAAAAAGCGATTTTTGCAGGAGCGTTTTCTGTGTTTGTGCTTTTTGTCTGTCTTTATCAGGGCGCGATAATTTTTCTTTCAGGAACCGGTTTTATGGCTAACGCGGATAAATACTCGCTTTATGTGAGGTATAAATATTTGGACGAGGCTGATGCTTTTTTGAACGAAGGCAAGCTTTCCGAGGCGATGGACTCCGTTGAAAAAAATCTTTCTTACAATCCTTTGGACAGTAAGGCTTATTATTTGAAAGGTGTGATTTTATGCGACAAAAATTACTCGGACTACGATATTGACGCCTGCAAGGAGGCTTTTGGAAAGGCTTTGACTCTCAATCCGAAAAATGATGTAAATTATTATCGAGAATATTTGCGGGTTCTTGAGCAAACAAAGTCCGAGGAGCTTACCGAATTTCGTGTAAAGTGCCTTGATTTGTTTAATTTGTATTTCGGGTACACCAAATACAATATGCATTTTACGGCTTATACACCTCAAGTGGAGGTGGCCGCAGATATTGCCGACATGTTAATACCCTATCTGGACCCAGAAAAAGCAAAGACGATTCGCGAAAAAAAGGTGCTTATGCTTCAATTTGCCAAAGAACACCGTGGAGGAAAGACTTTTTAATGGTAAATTGGGTGAAAATTTGATATAATTATTTGATAATAAATTTCACGAAAAATGTTTGGACTTTTTCAAAAAAAGACTTTGATGAAACAAGTGTATGCCTACACGATTTTTACTGTCTCAGCTCTTTTGATCATATATGCGGCAATCGGTTCGCTTATTCTTATATTTAATATATTTTTCGGGGTTCAGGCTTTTTCAAGCGAGGCGAATTATTACGCCTGTAAGTACCAAAGTAACGGATCAATGATTGATCCGGAATTCGGGAATGTGGATGAAATTACTATGAGTAAGGCGGAAATTGAAGAGAGGCTATCTAAATGCAAAGCTGAAGAGGAGGCTTCGCGCAAGGCCGACGCAATGAATGATCTAAAACGAAAAGGGGTTATTTATATTTCGATTTTACTCGTCGCAGTGCCGGTGTATGTGTTTCATTATAGGATGATAAAAAGGGGGTAGATGTTCTACTTTGGAGTGAGAAAATTTTCCATATTATTTTTTTTGCGTTATATTTAAACGAGAATAATTTTACGAGATGAGCACCAATCAATCCGTTTTATTAAACGACATTAACAAGGAAAATCCTTCTGAGATTTTATTTTTGGGATTTGATTTTGAAACTCTTACACCAAAAGGACGGCCTCCCGAACCTATTGAACTTGGTGTTTTGAGGCTTCGCGCTGATTTAAGTAAAGATCGATCCTTTTCATTTCATGAATATATAAAACCCCCAAAAGGCGTTGTGTTTACGAGCTTTGACATTAATCAAACAGGAATTCGACCTGAACATGTTGCAAATGCCAGAGTGGCTTCCGAAGTTTTGTCGGATTTCGATAAGAGTTTTGATTTTTCAAATAGTGTTTTTGTAGCTCAAAATGCCAAATACGACTTCTCCATTTTTAAACGCTTCGAAAATGTAATGCCAAATGCGATTAATCGACCTTTTTTAGATACTGTAAAAATTGCTAAACACATTTTTCCGGACGCAAAAAGTTTTAATCTTGATTCCCTTGCCGAATTAACCGGTGTTGATGTTCCAAAAGGCAGACATTCTGCATTAGTTGATGTTGAGCTTACACTTGCTGTATTTGCGAAACTCGTTCAACTCTGTATTGAGGAAAACATTCTTTGTATAAGCCAATTACTGGAAATTGGCCAAATTACGGATTTCGGGAAACCAAAACAGACGAGTTTGTTCTAGGTGTTTTTGGATTTTTTGGATTTGAAAATCTTTATGATTAAAAAACTCATAGCAAAAAAAGCGGAATTCATGCGTCATTTTGAAAAAAACAAAG
>CAYODN010000080.1:0-5731 GCA_964402735.1 uncultured Candidatus Peribacteria bacterium
AAGACCCAAGTTTATCATCTTCCCCAATGGGAACTTAATTGCTGCAATCTTAACATAAATATCAGTAGAATCTTTCTATGGGGCCATATAAGTATTAAATAAACCGTGCTTGACAAAAGTGAAAAAACATAGTACGATTACACTCCCTTTTGATATTAACAAATTTATCTATGTCAAAATTATCTCTCAGTACTGCCTTTATAGCTGCTTCACTCACGCTGTTCGGTTGCCAAGACCGTAGAGCGATTGAAGAATTCGATAGAGACTCTGAAGATTCAGTAACAGATGGATTCGATATATTAGACCCCTCCCTATGTACGGGAAAACCTGGAATTCCGGATTTTTCAGAAGCCAGAGAAGCAGCTTTCGACGAAGAAACAGAATACACACAAGCGGAACTCTTACAAATAGTCGAAGGATTTCATGCTAAGGTGTTAGAATTTCTCGCTTGCAACAATTGGAATGTTTTAGTCAGAGAAGACCATTCAGAAATCGTAAACGAATACGGTTATACGAATTACCAATCTAATACGTACAGTTCAACAGATTTTGAAGGCGAAATTTTTTGCATGTATGAAGTAGACGTAAACGATATAACAGAAGATCCCCCGTGGCATACGATGTTTACGGATGCAGATTTAGTAGTCCTGAATTGATGATTTGGGCGTGGGCGGTAAAGGATCAAGTTCCTCAAGTTTCGCTTGGAGTGACACTACCTGAAACTGATGAAGTTTTCGAAGCAACAGTTACAGACACCTGGTTCTATTTAAGCGGACATTCATTAAACAGTGGATTGAGCGAAGGAATTACAAGAGACTATTACTGTGACGAAAACCTTGGCTGCACAAGCGATTTATTTGAATCAATCAACAACTTTACCCGTGTTATAAAAGCTGTAATAGCCCAGGACGACAAATAATCTAATTTTGAATATTTGCTCTAATTCCCAAGCAATAGTTATCAAAAGCTATTTAATGGCTAAGCGGACGGGCTTCTCTCCCCGCTGGCCTCCACATGACAGCGTGGCTTCAAAGCAGCTGCAAAAACAAAAACAACAAAAAAGCCTTGAAACAAGGCCGAAATTTGATGGCGGAACGGACGGGATTCGAACCCGCGACCTCCACAGTGACAGTGTGGCGTTCTAACCAGCTGAACTACCGCTCCTCATAAATTTTCAATACCTTTAACAGTAAAGGCGCGAGAATCGTATTATATTTTCATTTCGTTGACAAGAGATTTTGTGTATTATTTCAGCAAGCCAAAACAAGGACAGATAATTTAAAAATCAAATGAAAATAGGAATCGATTGCAGAATGTATTCCACTCATTACGGCATTGGGAGGTACACGCACGAACTCGTCACAAGAATCCTTAAACTAAACGAAACACTAAAAAATCCGCACGACTTTGTGTTGTTTTTCAATTCCCCTGAATTTGAAAATTTTGATGAAAAAGCCTTTCCAAGCGCCAAAAAAATTCTTGTCAACGCCGGGCACTACTCCTTAAAAGAACAAACGACCTTCCTAAAAGCGCTATATAAAGAGAATCTCGATACAATCCATTTCACGCACTTCAATATCCCCTATTTTTACAACCGCCCCTTCACCGTAACCATCCACGACCTCACACTTTCGCTTTTCCCGGGCCAAAAAATGAACAAATGGTACCACCGCTTCGCATATAATCTTACAATTTCTCATGCAGTAAAGAAGGCAAAAAGAATCATTTCCGTTTCCACCTACACAAAAAACGACCTCATAAGATTTTTGAAAGTCGAACCGAATAAGATTTTTGTCACGCATTTGGGCGTTTCCGACGATTTCACTTTCATCACCGATACAAAAATTCTCACGCCTACACTCAAAAAATTCGGACTCGATCATAAGCAATTTTTGCTTTACGCAGGCGTTTGGCGAAGCCACAAAAATATTCCTCGGCTAATTGAGGCTTTTGCGATATTAAAAGAAAAAACAACAAAACCGCTTAAACTCGTGCTCACGGGCAAGCCCGATCCTTTGTACAAAGAGGTCCCGGAAACTATAAAAAAATTCCATCTTGAAAAAGATGTGATTCTCACGGGATCCGTTTCAAACGAAGAGCTATCACACCTCTACAACGCCGCTTTCATTTTCACATTCCCCTCTCTCTACGAAGGTTTTGGCCTTCCACCGCTTGAATCAATGAAGTGCGGCACTCCGGTTGCGGCATCTTTCGCATCATCCCTCCCCGAAGTTCTCAAAGAAAACGCGGTGTATTTCGACCCCTACGACCCGAAAGACATTGCCGAAAAAATTGAGGCCCTTGCCTCCGATGCAAACCGTCAATCCGACCTCATTGCAAAAGGCTTTGCCCATGCGAATTCCTTTTCTTGGGACCGCATGGCCGAAAAAAGTTTTGATATAATCACAGGAAATGTTTGAACCTTTTCAAAAATTCGTAATCCCGGCATCAAGGCGTTTTGGCGTATCCAAAGAGCTTAAAGCCTCGCAGATGTGCCAAGTTTTCAGAAACGTTCTCACGGAAACCTTTCCCCACATCGAAGATTTAAGCGCACACATAAGCCCCGCCTCTTTCCACGACACCTACATTCTTGTAAACGTTTCTGGCCCCGGTTTCGCGCAAGAAGTGATGATGAAAAAAGAAAAACTCATAAATCTTTTCAACGAAAAAGCCGGCTCAAGCATCCTAAATAATCTCCGAACTCAAACAAAAAGATAGTATACTCCCCTTCCAAAGCCAAAAACGGCATTGAAAAATCCGCAAAAATCATATATAATTATATGATAATTAAAACAAAAACATGGGAATTGATGATCCCCGAAACATAGGCGAAGAAAATTTGGATGAAAGCTTTGATTTTACCGAGGACAACAAAGAATCTGTAAAATGGCAATCTCAAGCCGAACTTCAAGAGTTGAGAAATCAACTTAGAGAAGACCCTTCAAGAGACACAATCACTGTGGAATTCGACCTGGGTGATTACACAAAAGACCCCGAACTCCGGAAACTTATGGCTGATAATGAAACAAGCCTTTTACGTGTTCAATCCTCAGTCGACACCGCCGTTCACAAACAAAAATCCGACAGGCTCAAGGAATATGTGAAGGGTGCGGAAAGAATTCTTTCCTGCGAAAAATATTTTACACCGCAAACCAAGGCCTTTTTTGAAAAGAACAAATCCGCAATAGTAGAAATTGCCAATTTAAATCCCGAAGAAAAGGATCTTAAAAACTCAAAATCTTGGGAGCTTATTTTAAATAAATATGGCGATTCCATTACAGATTCCGAAGGCGCACTTAATTTCATTCTCGCCTTTATGCGCGCCACAGACGACAAAATCTTCGCCAAAATCGATCAAAATCAAATCGGGGAAAATTTCAGTATCGATCTTTTTGTTGAAAAAAAGAAGGGACCAAAGAGCAGAAAAGCGGTATTCGAACTTCGTCTTCCGGAAGGTGCATCTCGTGCCGGTCGTGAGGCCGATATTAATCTCGGGCTGATTATGGAGCTTGAATCCGATGCCTCTTTTTGGCAAAAGTACAACCCGGATAGATTTGCAATTATGTTTATGGGAGATGATTCGAAATTCGGAAAAATGTATAAGGAGCTCAAGGATTTTAAACGAAAAAATCCCGACACATTCAGCTTTTACCCAAAATACGAAAAAGCCTTAAAAATAGTAACCGAAAATCTTGCAAGTTTTTATACCACTTATGGCGCAGTGCTTCCCGATGCCAATCAAAGGCTGAAGGAATATGGAAAAATCTTGGATGAAGATCTTTCCATTCCAAGCGACACTCTCGCGATTTGGACCACCACAAAAACCCTTGATTGGTTAACAAAACCACAATTTGTGAGCAAATTGAATTCTTCCGCCAAAGAGCCTCTACTGAAAGAACAAGGCCTTCTCGACATGGTATATCGCAAAGCTTACAACGGTGGGCAGATCTCAACCATCAATCAAGTATTATTCGAGACACTTACAAGGATTTTTATAGACGTTGATCCGAGAAACAAAGAAGCCTTGGAGATCAATTTGAAAACCGCCAAATATTTATAATTTTACTCCGTTGTTTCAAATTCTGATCTAAGCAAATCGAGATCTTTTGTTGATAACATTGATTTTAATACGGCGTTCACCTCTGCCTTTGTCTTCTGATCGATTAGTTGATAAAAGCTCTCTGCTTCCTCCACGCTATCAATTCCTTTCCAAAATTTGCTAAGCAAAAAATATCCGAACTTATCATTTTCATTTTCGCTTCGGTACACAAGTTCTCCCGATTCGTATTTTTTCTCAATCTCGCTTTTTCTCGAAAACACATCAATACCGGATTCCAAAGATTCCTGCTTTTGGTCCTGCTCAAATTTCTCCTGGCCTTTGTTCAACACAGAACCAACATCTCCGGCAGTAATCATAAGCACAGCCAAAACCGCCATTTGTGTCCATTGTCTCGGGAAATTCCACCCGATTGAGGCATTTTCTTCTAGGTCAAAACCTGTACCATCATTTAAGTCCGCACCTGAATTAAAGAAATATTCATCGCTTGGTGTGAAACCGTTCTTGTCGTTGTTAGCGTCTGTTTCGGGTTGCACTACTGCGCCATCTTCCACTTCATCATCCAATACAATCGGCTCAAAATCGCCTGAATCATCGCATTCATCCAAGCTTATTGGCTTTGTAGCCTCCTCATACCTCCTTTTTTGTGCTTCGGCACTTTTTCTCCATATTTCATTTAAAAATGGGTCTGCAACGGTATCTTTTTGAGCATATTGAATTCTTCCTGAAATTTTCCACTCTGCTACTTCAAGTTGATTTTCTAGAAAAAATCTAAAATCGGGGCTGATGTTTTGCTGCACTCTAATATAAGCTTTCACTCTGTCTAAATACGGCAAAAATCCGGCCAAAAGGTCTTCATATTTAATTTTCGCTTCATAAACGGGAGTAATTGTTTCAAAAGGCCAGTCTTCTATTAAAAAATCCTCATTCATTTCACATCCGCCCAATTTCCCGGCAGGAATTAGTGAATTCAAAAACATAAATTTTAGTGAACGTATTTCAACCGGTGAAAAATATCCGAGCAGTCCGAGTAAAGAATCTATCGACTCAAAAACACTTCTGATCGGAATTTCAATTTGTGAAGTCATTTCACCATGTTTTCTCATCCCCAGGCTAAGGTCTTTTTCCAAGGAATTCATTTGAAACACAATATCTCCAATGGTTTCGTCTCTTATTTCGTCGCTTTTTTGAAGCGCACATTTTACCTCTTTTATTCGATTGGAAACTGAAATAAGAGTATCCAATATAGGCTTTGGTTCATAAATTCCCGGAGCCAAAATCTCCAACTTTTCGGCAAAATCGGCAACTTCATCTCTCGTCCTTTCAAGGTTTTTTTCAAAAGAATCCATAAGTAAACGAATCTCTTGATTCTTATTATTGCTTTGAGCTGGAGTTCCTTCGTGTTCGGTCTCTTCCAATAATTTTAAAACCGCTTTTCTTTCTGCTGAAAGCGATTCAAATAAATATGTAATTTTACCGATTAATCCCAAAAACCCTTTTTCATTTTTTATCAACTCGGACAATTCCAAAAACATCCCCATAATCTCTCCTTTGTTGTCGATGTTGTCTTTAGCTGCCAGGTTTACAAGTTGTTCAATCGCAGCAAGAATTTCATAAACATTTCTTCTATGAAAGGAAATAGATTTCCTGTTTTTTTTACCGGTACGCCGCCTT
>CAYODN010000081.1:0-5440 GCA_964402735.1 uncultured Candidatus Peribacteria bacterium
ATGTTTCAGCCAAATATCTTTCGTGCTCGCTTTGAAGACCATCATTCCAATTCACGGGATATTCGAATTTCACACCCGATTTCTGCAAAATCTCAATCGCCTCGGTATAAGTCACATGCGCAAATTCACTGTTCAAAATGTGCTTTAGCCTTTCAATAAGCCCTTCATCTATAAAAGAATTAAAAAACTTCATTTCCTCAGGCGCCTTCTCAAGCAAATCCGAAATCAAATATTTAATAAGTTCTTCCGAAAGTTTCATATCATCTTCAAGCGTTGCAAAAGCCATTTCCGGCTCAATCATCCAAAATTCATTTGCGTGTCTTGCAGTATTGGAATTTTCAGCTCTGAAAGTGGGACCGAATGTATATACATTTCTGAACGCAAAACAAAAAGCCTCCACAGCAAGCTGTCCGGAAACTGTTAAATAAGCCTCTTTACCAAGAAGTTCCTGCGCAAAATCGATTTTACCTTCCGGAGTTTTCGGCAAATTTGAAAAATCCAAAGTTGAAACATGGAAAAGTTCGCCGGCTCCCTCACAATCGCTTCCCGTAATAATCGGCGTGTGAACATAAGAGAATTTTTTCATCTCGAAAAATCGATGAATCGCCTGCGCAACAATAGACCTTACACGAAACACCGCCATATAAGTATTTGTTCGCGAACGAAAATGCGGGATTGTTCTGAGAAATTCAAAACTGTGCCTTTTCTTTTGAATAGGATTATCCTCAGCGGCAAGGCCAAGAAGCTCTATTTCAGAAGCCTTAAGTTCAAGTGCCTGCTCACTTCCCGGAGACTTCACCATCTCACCCTTAATTCTAAGAGAAGAGCCTATTGTAGCCTTCTCAATTTCAGAAAAATTAGTAAGACTATCTTCAAAAACCACCTGCAAATTTGTAAAACAACTACCATCGTTAAGCTCTATAAAAGCCACATTTTTTGAAGAACGAAGAGTGCGAACCCAACCGGTAATCGAAACTTTCTTGCCTTCAAAAGCCGCCCCAGCACTAAGAATATCAACAACAAGTGTATTTTCCATAATTTTTGTTATTAAAGACAAAGAAAATTTAAATTTAAAACCGCGAAAAGTAAAGAAAAAAGGGCTTAAATTTCTTTAAGCCCGACAAGCGAACACAAGCGCTCAACGACGACCGCTTCGGCGTCGCTGAATCGAAAGAAAATAGGAATGAGGCTTTAGGGAAGTCTTAGGTTTACCCTGATACTCTTGCTCCTTCATCTCCTTGATCTTCATCACCTTTCGGTGAAGCAGAAGAAGGTCTTGCAGCCGAGTCTCCAGGAATGGAACGCCACTCCTCTCGAGCTCTGCGACCTCCTCCAAGGAATCCAGCAAGACCTGCGCAAGATAAGCTATCTTGCCATAACCGGGCCTAAGGCCACCCTCCTTGCGAATGATGGCTTTCAAATTACAAACCGTATTAATCGGCCCGTAATGCCTTTCACTCATCCTCTCCTCCTTTTCAAGTGTTCGTTTTCACAAATCTTTCGGACCCCCCTCTCGGTTTTCACCGAAGAAAAATCACAAACACGAGATTAAAATTAAAATGAAAAACAATCAACCAAAAAAGGCCTCTAGATAGAGGCCCAAGTCCGTTACAAAGCTTACCCACGCAATTTTGAGTGCCTCGCGCGACGAAGGGTCATGCGAATCTGCAGCTCTTTTCGTACCTGACGAGATTTGACTTCCCGCCTTCGATTTGCCATTTGGCAGAGAAGTTTCACCCTCAAATGTTCCGACCAGAGACTCCTGAGCTCTTTCTCCAAGAAATCTCCCCTCGCCTCCCTCTCCGAAAGCGCTCCGAGTTCCTGGCTGATATGAAACGTCCAGGCCCGGTGGATACTATAATAGCCCTCCACTGTTGCTGCAGACTTCGAAATCTCTTCACGCAACACATCCACACTCAGGAACATCCAAGCTTTATCCATGAAGTCCTCCGGTTGAGCAAGATGTTAGGGGCACCAGACAATTGGTTGTTAACGAACCGCGAAACATAAAGTCTTTCGTCCACAACTTTCATTGAGACGAAAAAACAAGACTAAGAAAACTATACTTTAAAAAACCAATATGTCAAAAATCAATCCGACTAAAATATCAATTTAGGTATTGCGTATTCAAGTCGAGAAATTTCACACCCAACCACAAAATAATTTTATAATATTTGCAAACGCAACTCCGGGGCGATGGCTAAAATAAGACAAAAGCACTATTCAAAAAAACCCTTCACCTGCATATCCACCATCTTTTTGTACCTGCCCTCGGCCTTCATCAGTTCTTCGTGAGAACCTTGTTCCACAAGGCGCCCTTTACTGAAAACCAAAATATTATCAGCCTTTCGCACAGTCGAAAGCCTATGCGCAATAATAATTGTAGTGCGCCCTTTCATCACCTCGGATAGCGCTTTCTGAATCAGTTTTTCAGTCTCGCTATCAAGAGCCGAAGTAGCCTCATCCAAAATCAAAATCGGCGGATTCTTCAAAATTGCACGAGCTATTGCCACTCTTTGTCTTTCACCTCCTGAAAGTTTTAGTCCTCGCTCACCCACCACGGTTTCATATTTTTCCGGAAGCGACATAATAAATTTATGTATCTGCGCCTTTTTCGCCGCATTCATCACATCAACCCTACTCGCCCTCAAATTTCCGTATTTGATATTATTAAAAATCGTATCGTTAAACATTGTATTATCCTGAAGAACAATTCCTATATTTCCTCTCAGCGAAGCAAGTTTATAAGTACGAATATCTCGCCCGTTAATCTTAATCTCACCCTTATCAACATCATAAAAACGATTTAGCAAAGACACTAACGTAGACTTTCCGCTTCCCGAACTGCCAACCATCGCGGTAATTTTTTGAGCCGGAATCTTAAAACTCAAGCCCTTGAACAAAATCTTCATTTTATCATACCTAAAATCCACTTCGTTAAATTCTATCTCGGCATTTTTCGATCGAAGCTCTTTTGCCCCGGGCAAATCGCTCACCATCACGACATCCTCAATAATTTTCTTTGCGGCAAGAATTTGTTCTTTAGACCTGGATAATTGACGTAAACTAAAAGAAAACATATTCACCGGTGCATAAATGAAACTCGACAAAGTCAAAAACAAAATCAAATCACCCACCGTAATTTGATTATTCAATACGAAATAAACGCCAAACGAAAAAATCACTATTTTATTCAAAACCTGCACAAAATTTTGCCCCGAATTCATTAAAGAATCCCAAAGCGATAAATGTTTTTCATTGTTATACACATCCTCCAGCATTTTCGAATAAAAAATCTTTTCCTTTATTTCACGAACAAAACTTTTCACGACAAGAATATTCGAAGCGACATCAATTACTTGCCCATACAATTCCTCATAATTCTTTACCACTTTTTTTTGAAACACTGTGATTTTTTTGCCTCCGATTAAAAACAATAAAACATACACCGGCAAAAAAGACGCGGTTATAAGCCCCATTTTCCAGTTGTAAAACATCGCGAAACAAAAAACGATCACAAAAGTAAGTGTCACCGGGAAAACATCAATGAACAAATTAAACAATAAAGAAAACATATTGTATCCACCACGATCAAAAGTTTGAACGATTTCTCCCGATCTTTTCGCCAAATGTTTCTTCACATCCAAATTCATAATTCTCTCAAACCCATAATTATAAAAATCCACCATCACTCTCGTAAAAGTCCTATCCGACATATACCTGAAAGAAAGAGTAATAAGAGAAGAAATAAAATTAAAAAACGCCCACAATAAAACGAGATACATTATCCCTGAAAATTTTCCCGCATCACCGGCCACAAGATTATCTATAAGCAGTTTATAAATATAAGGTTCGAGCAAAGAAATTCCCGCAATCAAAACGCCCAAAAAAAGGAAAAACAAAATTCGAAGCCGATAGGGCCTCACAAATTTCCATACATAAACAATTAATTCAATCATTAGAAAATTTTAATCAAACAACTCAAAATCACCATTTTTCAAATCTTCTATTATTTTCTCAAAATTTACATTAATCAAATCAACTAAAACTTTATTATTCATAGACATATTCATTCCAAAAACTTTGTCTTTTTTTAAACGAAGAACAATAGGTACAAATTTATTACTACCAATTTTTAGAAAAACAATCATTCTTGCTTTTACCAATTTTCCCACTCTTACTTTAAAAAACCGCAAATTCGGAAACTTAACAGGAGCCTTGATAGTTATTGCAAGATCCTTTTCAATTCTTTTCACCCCTTCAAAAACATCAATAAGACCAATTTTATTTTTAAGAGGCTTAAATTCAGACTTCAGAAAAAATTTTGTAACAACAATCATATATATCTACTTAAGCAAATCAGCAACTTTCTTGGCTTTTTCCATTAACTGTGGGTCATCAAAAAAAAGTTCTTCAACATAAGGTTCTTTATTTTTCGAACGAAGATGAAAAGAAAGATCTCCATTTACAAAACTTTTCATCGAATAAGTAAGCAATGCTTTCAGAGTAATGCCCTCAATTTTAGCTTTCTTCAAAGCTTGTTCTTTCAATTTTTTATCAGCGGTAAACGTAACTTGTGAAATCATAATATTTTATTTAAAAACTACATCAAGTATATCTAAAAACTATATAAATTTCAACAATAAATTTACACCTTCACTCCTACCACCCACCACCACCGCCGCCACCGCCACCACCGCCGGACGATCCGCCACCCGAAGAGCTCGAAGACGAAGAACCGAGACTTCCGCCGATATCCGAACTGAGAGAAGAAATCACTCCGTTTAATGTTCCGAGATCCGAAAAATTCAAATTGTTTCCAATAAGCCAATAGGGCGCATAGTTTTCAAAATGTTTTGCACCATAAATATCTTTAAATTTCTTTATCCACTGTTTTGTGATTCCAAAAGCCACCGCATAAGGAAGATACTTCTCAAAAATATTTTCTTTTTCGTTAAAAACCTGTCTGTGTTTCTCGGCGGTATCCATATACATTTTAAAACCGTGAATATGCGCTAACATCTCCTCGCCCTTCACTGTTCTTTGAGCCATAAAAATCCCGAAAAACAAAAACAAAGGACCAACGGGTAATACGCTCAAGGCAAGCACGTTGAAAAAATGTCTAAAGGCCTCATTCATACCGAAAGTGAAAGCCCCCAAAAAAATCATCGATGAAAGAAAAATTACACCGAGAACAATAAAAACGGTTTGAAGGGTAAGGCTTTTTTTGCTCAAAAAGCCATCTTTATCGATTTTCGAAATAATATCTTTGGAAATATTTTTATAGGAAATATAAAAACTCTCACGAATTTGCGAAAGACTCACTTCCTTTTTTCCCAAGAACAAAGCATCAAGAATTCTTTTTTCGATATCGCCCAAAGAGTCCGTTTTTTTATCCGTAGCGCGAAGCAAGTATGTTTTCCCGAAAATCCAAAAAAGC
>CAYODN010000082.1:0-5154 GCA_964402735.1 uncultured Candidatus Peribacteria bacterium
CTTAAAGATATTATTCCTCGGGCGCAGTTTGTGATTGCAATTCAGGCGGCCATCGGTGGAAAAATAATTGCCAGAGAGAGTATTTCCGCTTATAGAAAGGATGTAACAGGGTATTTATATGGTGGTGATGTTACTCGAAAAAGAAAACTTCTTGAAAAACAAAAAAAGGGTAAAAAACGGATGAAACAATTTGGAAAAGTTACAATTCCTCAGGAAGCATTCTTGGCTATGCTTAAAAAACAATAGATTTGCCGGCGTTTTTGTGTTAGAATAAAACAAAAAATGAAGTTTCTAAAAGCCTTAATTTTGTTTTTTACACCATATGCGAATTTCTTTGAATGGAAGGTCGATAGATTTTTTAATAACGTAAAATCGAACGATTCGATTTTTACCGTTCAAAAAGGGCTTCTTGATCTGATGCGTGAGAACCTGATTGTGGTAAATGTGTGGATGGAGCGAAAATATAAAGGATATAAATATTTAAAAAAATCGGTACGGAAAAAAATGTATTTAAATTCTTCGCTTATTGTAAATGAATTTCAGAAACAAAGTGGGGGTGTTTCCGAGATGGGAAAGATTGTTTCCAGAGATGAGAAACTTAAATTTCTTACTTCGATTATGGCTTTTTTTAAGCCCGGAAAGCATTATCGTTATATTAAAACCGCCAGCTTCGGAAAACTTCTTCGAGATCCATCAAAAGAGCTCTTGGAAGGGGATTGCAATCAAATTGTAACACTATATATTTATTTATATTCCACAAAATTTCCGATTGAAGATTTGCAAATTAAGCTTCTTCCCGAGCATGTGTGTCTTCATTTCAATGGTGTCGATATAGAAGCCACAAATGGCACCTTTCAGCATTATAAAAATTATACCCATATTTTGCCGGTAACGGAGATTATTTCTACGAATCTACTTGATTTGGCTGATTTTAGAGAAGAAGTGCGGGAAATTTCTCCACGAATATTTTTGAAATCCTCTCAGTTGGCTTATTCGATAAGCAGTCTTCGGGAGATTGTGGAAAGTAATCTAAAAATCGCGTATAAAAATCTTGCTATTTCATCGATGAAAAGCGGAAATTTCAGTTCTGCGATATTTTTTGCTCAAAAGCTTATGGATAATGATTTTTTGAGAACGGTTAAACGAAACTTTGCCGTGAGCCTTTTTGACAAATCTCAATTTGAAAAATCCTTAAAAATTTTTGAAGAAATCGGTGATGATAAGGGTCGAAATGCTTGCCTTTCCGGAATGTATAACCAACTTGCAAAAAAAGTTTCGGGAGTACGTTCTCAAAGCGAATTTCGTGCAAAAAAGCATATATATTTGAAGATGCTTGATATTGCAAAAAGGCTCGGTGATAATAGGCTTATTGATAATCTGAATAAAATTTTAAAGTAATTTTGACTTTTTTGGCTTTATTTACTAATCTTAGGCCTTAATTTTTTAAATATGAGTGAAGGGTTTGGAAATAAAGGTGAATTTTTTGATGTTGTCGTTGATGATTCTGAATACTTGGAAGAGCTTCAAGATTATTCTTATGAACCTGTCATTAATCAAATGCTTAAGACAAACTCTTCAAACTTAATGGCGGTTCTTTATTTTGAGGAGAATTTTAACGAAGATCTTAAAAATTTTAATGAAATTTACAGAAATCAAGGAGTTGATGCTTTTTTGAAGCCGGAATTCTTGGTTACTGCGCTTGATATCTATGTTTTTAATAGGTTAAATGGTCAAAAGCTTTTATCTTTGGAAGAACATAGAATATTTGATGAATTGTTTGAATTCAGTGAAAAATTTATCAAAGGTATTTCCTTTGGAAATATTGATTTTTTGCTTTTTCCCTATAAAAAAATGAAAAAACTTAAAGATTTGTGTTTAAGGCTTATTTATATGAGACAAACATTAGGTTTAAGACGAGTTTTTTCCAAAAATAATCGTTTTGCCAGGGCTTTTGATTATATTGATTATCATTTGGATGATGTTCTTGAGAAGGTTTATGCGAGTTTAAGTGTTTGAGAATTTCTTAATTTTGTGATAAAATAGAGAGATTCTTAATAAATGTGTTTGAAGAATTCCATATTCTCAAAATTTGGCACTCTGATTTTCATTCTTTGTTTTTTCTTGATTTTTTCTTTTGTGTTTTCTCAGGTGTTTTTTAAAGAGAGTGCCGATGAATTTTTGGGTGGGGCATTTCTTAAAATTTCCGGAAAATCCGATGAATTAAGAACCTTGAAGCAATCTTTGTCGATTTCTTATCCTGTTTCCAGCTTCAAAATGAATCCGCTGGATTTTGATTTTTATGGAAGACAAATTGTTGCAAACGTGTTTGATCCGCTTGTTGTTTTGGATAAAAACCTTCGCCCGGCTCCTTCACTCGCACTGTCTTTCGGGATGATAAACGATAAAACTTGGAATTTTGTTTTACGTAAAAATGTGAAATTTCATAATGGAACAACTTTTGAATTTGATGATGTGAAAAAGACTTTCGAATTGGCTTTAGAAAGTCCGATTCTAAATTCTTATCTAAATTCTTTTGAAAAAATTGAAAAAATTTCCGAATTCGAATTTAATTTGCATACAAAATTTCCCGATCCTCTTCTTCTTTCAAAATTAAGTCTTATTTACATTGTTCCGAGTGAATATGATGGCAAGAATCCAATGATTGGAAGTGGTGCTTATGTTTTCGACAAACAAGTGGAAAAAGAGATTTTCCTTTTTCCGAATACAACTTATTTTTGCAGCGTTCCGGCGATAAAAGAGTTTAAGATTCTTTTTCAAGAAGATGTGAACTCCAGAGTTGATATGTTGACCAGTGGGAAACTCGATTTTTTGGCTTTTGTTCCACAGAACACTATACCACTTGTGAAACAATACGGTTTTAACGTGATATCTTTACCCAGCCTTGAGGTTCAGTTTTTGGTTTTTAATATGAAATCGGAGATTTTTAAAGATTTGGAAGTAAGGCGTGCTTTTTATTCCGCGATTGATACTGTTTCTGTTATTGAGAAACTTGGTGTGCCTTTGAAAGATGCCAAACAATTTGCCGGAAGCGGTGTCTTCGGTTTTAATTCGGATCTTACTTTTGATAAACTTACTCCTTCCGAAATAAGCAAAATTTTTTCTGAAAGAAACATAAAAAGTGTGAATCTTGTTTTGCCAAAAAGTGCAACGCTTCTCGGAGATATCATTAAAAATGATCTAAAAAAATTCGCGGTATCTTTGAATGTTGTTTCTGTTGATGATGATAAATATGAGCAAAGCCTTAAGGAAAATCCCGGTGATTTGTATTTTATGGCTTTTAAAAACGAAATTGGTGATTTTTCGGAATTTTTGGATTTGTTGGTGAAAAAGGATTCTAAAAATAATTTCTCAGGTTTTACGGATGTTTCGATTTTTGAGGCTATCGAAAAGGCTTCGTTTGATTTGGATGAGAAAAATCGGCTTCTTACACTAAAAACGATTATGAAAGAATTGGTTCTTGAAAAGATTTTCGGTGTTCCACTTTTTGAATATGAGGTTTCCTACGCTTTTTCAGATGATTTTTCTTTTGAACCGAGGCTGGATGGTATCATTTATTTAAACGATATTAAGCAAAAAAGATGATAATCAGAATTCGCACAAAACTTATTTTTTCCATTAGCACCCTTATTTTGCTTCTTCTTTCCGTTTCCGCATTTTTGCTTACAAATGAAAAAAAACAAGAACTTTCTTCGGATATGTATCTTAAAAATTTGGCTTTTTCAAGGTTAATAGCCGAAGAGGTCGGAGAAAATTACGACAATTTTTTGAAAGAAGATAATTTTATTTACTTCAATAGGGAAATAAAAAATGTTTTTTTGCAAAATCCCGATCTTACAAAAATTTCACTTGTTTCTTACTCGGGCGAGATTTTGTATGACTCAAGTGTCGATGTTGAAAAAAAGTATGATGGGCAGGTACGAATCACTTCCGATGGCGCACTTAAAAACGCTGTTCGTTCCAAGAAAATTTCGTTTTTGAGCGACAACTTGTTTTATTATCTGGGACTTTCGGAAAATAATGAAACCGCATATTTTGATTTTGAGGATAATCCCATCAAAGGGCCTTCTTCCGGATTTTTTGCAAAACTTTTTGTTGTTCCGGTTTTTGATAAGTATGGAGTTGTTTTCGAATATGACTATGGTAAGCTTTCCGAGCGAATTAATCAGCTTGTTGAAAGAATAATTATTCTTACGGCTTTCGGTGTACTTCTAGGCATCCTTTTATCGTTTATTTTGGCTTGGCATTTTAATAGGCCGGTTTCAAAACTTTTAAATGCCACTGAAAATATTTCAAAAGGTGATTATGATTCAAGGGTTGATATAAAGACGAGGGATGAGCTTTCGCTTCTTGGAATGGCTTTTAATAAGATGGCAAGGGATCTGAAATCAAGTCTAGAAGCACGAGTTTATAAGGAACGTCTTGGTCGTGAGCTTGAGCTTGCAGGCCAAATTCAAAACCAGCTCGTGCCTAAAAAAGTGCCTGAAATTCCGGGGCTGGATATTTCTGCGGCTTTACTTCCCGCTGAGGAAATCGGTGGTGATATGTATGATTTTTTGCCTACCGATAATGAAAATCATACTTTTTATTTGGGTGATGTAACGGGACATGGTATTCCCGCAGGGCTTCTTAGTTCTATTTCAAGCGCCTTATTTTTCGGTTTTGCAAAACTCAGTGACCTTAAAGATATTTTGATAAGAGTGAATGAGGTGTTTCATGCCAAGACAATGTCAAATATGTTTATGACGCTTTGCCTTGTGACTTATAATGACATTATGAACAAGCTTACTTATGTAAGCGCGGGCCATGAGCAAATTGTTCATTTTGATAAAAATTCGGATTCGGCTATTTTGATGCCTGCAGGTGGTGTTGCGCTCGGTATGACACGCGATATTTCAAAACTTCTCAAGGAGGTGACTTTTCAGATGAATCCCGGTGATTTTGCGGTGATTTATTCGGATGGAATTCCCGAATGCTGGAACGATAAAAGGCAGCTTTATGGTATGCAAAGACTTGTGAACTTGGTGAAGGCCAATGGGTCTCTTCAAAGCGCAAAGGAAATGCAAGATGCGATTTTGCGCGATGTTAAGATGTTTGCGAACGGTTATAAGCAAATGGACGATATTACGATTATTG
>CAYODN010000083.1:0-5151 GCA_964402735.1 uncultured Candidatus Peribacteria bacterium
AAATTCAAAATAATAAACGAACTCAAAGTGAAAAAAATTGATACTGATCTAATTTCCGAAGTGCTTTCCGAAATAGATTTTGATGAAACGGAAATTTTAAATTCACTTTTCCAAAAACAAATTTCAAAACTCAAAAATCTGCCTCAAAACAAACAAAAAGAAAAGCTATTCAGATTTCTGCTTCAAAGGGGCTTTTCCCAAGTTTCTATTTACAATCTATTGAATAATCATTATAGTAATATTAACGACAAGGATTAGTTATAATCCTTGTTTTTTTGTACACCTTAAACATAAATTTTATGCAAACCCAATTCCTTGCAGCCATAAACCAGCTTTGCGACGAAAAAAATATACCTAAAGATGCCGTAATGGAAACCGTAAAAGCGGCTCTAAGAGCGGCATACAGAAAAGACTACGGCAACAAAGATCAAAATGTGGATGTTGAAATCGATGATAAATCCGGTTTGGCTACCGTTTTTTTGATCAAAGAAATTGTAAAATCCGTAGAAGACGATAATTTGCAAATTGATCTGAAAGAAGCCAAAAAATACGATAAAAACGCAAAAGTAGGTGACACAGTAAAAATCGATGTCACTCCCAGTGATTACGGAAGAATCGCCGCACAATCAGCGAAACAAGTTATTATTCAAAGAATTCAGGAGGCTGAAAGAGATATGATGTACGACACATTCAAAGATCGTGAAAACGAGCTTCTTAATGCGGTTGTGCACCGGGTTGATGGCAATAATGTTTACCTAAACCTCGACAACAAGACAACAATGCTACTTCCATATAGAGAACAAATCCCAAAAGAGAGATATTACTCGGGACAAAGATTGAAACTATATTTGGACAAAGTTATAAAAACAAACCGTGGACCCGAGCTTCTTATTTCTCGAACTCATCCTTTTTTGGTGAAAAAGCTTCTCGAACTTGAAATCCCGGAGATCAAAGCCGGTCTTGTAAAAATCGAGGGTATCGCCAGAGAGCCGGGAATAAGAACAAAAGTCGCGGTATCATCAAGCGATCCGAAGATCGATCCGATTGGATCTTGTGTAGGCCAAAAAGGTGTTCGTGTTCAAAATGTTATGGATGAATTAAACGGTGAAAGAATTGATGTGATTTTATTCAATCCCGATGCAATGAAGTTTATAGAAACGGCTCTTTCTCCGGCAAAAGTATCACATATCGAATTAAACGAAAAAGAAAAACGCGCTCGTGTCTTCGTTCAACCGGATCAGCGCCCTCTAGCGATTGGAAAACAAGGACAAAATGTACGCCTTGCATCAATTCTCACAGGCTGGGAAATCGATGTTTTGGATATTTCCGAATACGAAGAAAAAGGCAAGAAGACAAAGAAAAAAGAAGATACCCTAAAAAGCATCTCGGAACTTGCCCTTTCAGATGAAATCAAGGCAAAACTGGAAAACGCGAATTTAAGCCTAATAGAGCAACTCAAAGGCCTTTCAGTCAAGGATTTAAGCGAAATAGAAGGCATAACAGAAGAAGAAGCGGAGCAAATAATAGAGGCGATGACTAAATAATCAATATTTAAAAGACCCAAACTCACATGGGTCTTTTTTTTTACGCTTATTTATGCTATAATCTTTAGATATATTTATATCTCTATGGAGGAAATCATAAATCCAAACGAAATAAATGGCACAAACCCGGCGACAGACGCTCAAAATAGCGGTTCTTCGGCCTACACACAAAGCTCCGGCAATCTAAACCTGATAAATAGGGAACTGGAAGAAAAATCCGCCTTAAAAAGGGCTCAGGATTTGAAATTGCCATACGTGAACATAGCGAAAACTCCGCTTAATCTGGACTTCTTAAAGCTTATAGCCATCGAAGAAGCCAAACTTTCAAGAGTAATACCGTTTTTCAAAGTTGGAAATAAGGTAAGGGTTGCGATAGAAGACACCACTAATCCGGAAACGAATAAAACCATAGAAAACCTCAAGCAAAAAGGCTTTGAAGTTATGGTGAATTTGGCTTCAAAAAGCGGAATCACTGAGGCATTGGATATTTACGACCAATCAGAAAGTTATAAAAAAATAGAAATTATCGAAAAAGTTGAAGAAAAAGAAATTAAAACATACGAAAAAGAAATCGAAAGTCTCGCTGAATTACCGGCAAAAATAAAACCTCTTCCGGCCGAACAAGCACTAAATCTCATCAATATTTCAGCCATGAAGACAAAAGCTTCCGATGTTCACTACGAACCGGAAAAACAGTCCGTTCGTGTCAGGTTTAGAATCGATGGAGTCTTAAATGAGGTCTTTTCTCTTGATTACGATATTTATGAAAACCTTTCAAATCAAATTAAATACGAAAGTAAGATGCGTTTAAATCTGCACACCGTACCGCAGGATGGCAGATATAGTTTTGATTTCAACAATAAAAGCATCGGTGTTCGCGTTTCCGCAATACCGACACCTTATGGAGAATCTTTTGTGTGCAGATTCTTAATCGGAGGAGAAAAAAAATATGAATTTGCCGAGCTCGGTTTTCAAGGACTCGCACTTAAAAAGCTCGAAAAATCCACGACTCTTTCACAAGGAATGGTTCTTTCCACAGGTCCCACCGGTTCAGGTAAAACAACAACTCTTTATTCTCTCATCGGTAAAATGAACAACGAAGACTCCAAAATTATCACCCTGGAAGATCCGGTTGAATACACGATCGATGGAATCACACAAAGTCAAATAGACGAAAAAAACGGCTACACCTTCGCAAGTGGTCTTAGAACGATTTTAAGACAAGATCCCGATGTGATAATGCTGGGTGAGATCCGTGACCTTGAAACCGCTCAGGTGGCCGCTCAAGCCGCACTCACCGGTCACGTTGTACTCACTACGCTACATACCAATAGCGCAATAGAAACAATCCCTCGATTAATCAATATGGGTCTTCCTCCATTTATGGTTGCTCCGGCGTTAAACACGATAATCGCTCAAAGACTTGTTCGAAAGGTTTGTCCGCACTGCGCAACAAAAAGGCCGATCACGGTTTCCGAACAAAAAGAGTTTGAATTGTTGATGGCGAATTTGGCTAATGTAAACAAATCGGCGGTGGTTGAAATTCCGAAAGAAGTTCCCAAAATAAACGGATGCGAACTTTGCAGCCACACGGGTTACATGGGAAGGCTTGTAATCGCAGAGGTGATTACGGTTAATTCGGAAATCAAAGACCTTATTTTAAACAAAGCTTCATCGATAAAAATGATTATGGCAGCCCGAAAAGAAGGCATGATAACCCTTCGTGAAGACGGCTTTTTAAAAGTCGCACAAGGGCTTACCACGATTGAAGAAGTATATCGTGTCACGAATATTCCCACCTAGTTTTTATAGTAAAGCCCGGCCCGAAACTTAAGCTCTCCCATAATTTCGAGTTTCGAAATTGCGGAAAGTATCTCGGGAACACTTATTTCAGGCGATTTCTTTTGCATCTCGAATATGCTTGTGCCTTTGCCAAATTTTAGCATGGAAAATATTTTATCCATTGTTTCATCTTGAAAACTTTTCATCATATTTTTTTGCCCCATAAACATTTCCTCGTTAAATAGCCCGCTTGATTCTCTCAGATATTGAATAACCTCCTTGCCACTCGAAATCGGATAGGCGAGACTGTTTTGAAGTAGCCTGAGTGAGCCAAGTCCGCTTTTCCGATCGATATCGCTTGGCACACAGAAACACGCTCTGTTTTGTTCAAGCGCATATTTCATTGTAATAAGTGTTCCCGATTCTTCAGGAGACTCAATTGCTATCGTAGCATAGGAAATTCCGCTAATGATTCTGTTTCTAAGTGGAAAATAGTACCCCCGAGCATCTTCTTCCGGTAAAAATTCCGAAATAATCCCGCCTCTTTCCGAAATTTTTACACTTAAGTCCAGATTTTGCCTTGGATAAATACGGTTGATTCCGCTTCCGAGTACGGCGATACTCCATGCCCCGCATTTTAGAGCTGTTTCATGAGCGATAGTGTCGATTCCCTTTGCAAGACCGGAGACAATGCATATATCCGAAACACTGCAAAGTTCTTCCACTATTTTTTTACAACAATATTCCCCGTAAGCGCTTGGCCTCCTTGTGCCAACAACACTTATTTTAGGCTTTTTCAGCACTTCCAAATCCCCACGAAAATAAAAGAAGTCGGGCCTGTTCGAAATTTCGGCCAATATTTTCGGGTAGTGCTCGTTTTCGGTTTTTATAAGTATATTTTCCATATTCCAAAGAATACAGAACATACATTAAAAAAACGTTAAAAAATTCTTAAATAATTCTTAAAATTTAAAGCCCCTCGTATCCCGAGTTTCTAAGGTCGAATTTAAGCTTTCCGTTCTCAAGACGAATCACTCTTTTGCCGGCAAAATCTACAATGTCCTTGTCATGAGTGGACAAAATCACAGTCGTACCCATCTCATTTATTTTAAGGAAAAGTTTTGCAAGTTCCATCGCATTATGAGGATCAAGATTTCCCGTGGCCTCGTCGGCAATCAAAATACTTGGCGATTTGATCAGCGCTCTCGCAATCGATACTCTTTGTTTTTCGCCACCCGAAAGCTCTTTTGGAAATTGATTTCTTTGTTTTTCAAGCCCCACAAGCCTCATTATATCCACCACTTTTTCCTCGATTTCATTTTTCGAAAAACCCAAAATCTGCAGTGCGAAAGCGATATTTTCAAACACCGTCATTTTTTCGAGTAGTTTGAAATCCTGAAAAACCACACCCACAATTTCTCGAAGAGCGCTTAGTTCTTTGTCTTTAAGCATCGGTACATTAAAATTGTGAACCCAAAGAGAACCGCTATCCGGCTTAATTTCTCCGATTATTGAGGAGATTAGAGTTGTCTTTCCGGCCCCCGAAGGACCTGTAATCGACACAAATTCTCCGGGCTCAACAATAAAACTCAAGTCACTGAGTACTTTATTTGGCCCGAAAGATTTTTCAATTCTATCTGCAATTATCATAAGAAAATTATATCACTTAAGATATTTTTGGTGAATCTCTTTTAATTTTTTATCTGTGATGTGGGTATAAATTTGAGTAGTCGTTATGGAACTGTGCCCCAGCATTTCCTGCACGCTCCTAATATCCGCGCCGTTTGAAAGAAGCTCCGTCGCAAAGCTGTGGCGAAGAGTGTGC
>CAYODN010000084.1:0-5136 GCA_964402735.1 uncultured Candidatus Peribacteria bacterium
GTTACCCAATAATCCGACAATATAATTTTCGGCGATACACTCACTAGAATAGATATGCTCCCGCTTGGTGAAGGCCTTATTGCCGAGATATATTTCCAAACCATTAAAGAAAAACCCTACTTCTTCTCTTTTGAAAACGCCGTTTTATCCACAATGAATACCGTAATGCAGGATATTGAGGAAGTGGATTTTGAGGATTATGAAATCTCTGACGAAGAAGAAAATAAATCCCCGATAATTACTCCAAACAAAAATATTTTAGAGACCACTCTAAATTTTTTCTCACTTAAAAACGTTCTATTGGCGATTATCCCATCCTCCGCACTTTTCTTCACTCTTTGGACTATCTATTTAAACAAAATCAAACCAAAATTATTTCTTAATGATTAATCAAAACCCCACAATAAATTATGTCAATTTTAATTGATTTTTATGCTTTGTGTATTCAACGAAATTGTATTAATTTTTACTTACCAAAACTCATTCTTTTAATTTTGACTAACCATGGTCCAAGAATACTTAACAATTCAAGAAGCTGCGGATCTTGTTGATAAATCATTCCAAACTCTAAGAAGGGCTATCAAGTCCAACAAAATCAAATACCGAAGACAACGCACTCCGCAAGGATTCAACTATTTGATTATCAAAGATTCACTTTTCGAGTATTACAAAGTAAATCCTTCCGCCTCTGAAAATCTTGAAGTTAGTGAGAGCTCTTTAAAGGCCATACCTGTGGAAAAAGCGGAAATCGTAATCGAAGCTCCGGAGAAAAATGTTGAGGAAGTGAAAGAAGTATCTCAGGAAAAATCCGTAGAGAAAAACGAAGACTACCTCACAAAAGAAGATCTCGGTGCGATTACTCAAACTCTCGAAAAGATGATCAGTCAGCACTCCGAAGAACGCCAAAATTTCATCCGCCTCATCAATACATTAAACGAAAAGATTTTTACGCTTGAAAATCAAGTACGTCTTTTATCCGCTCCGAAAAAATCCTGGTTTTCTTTTTGGAAAAAATAAATCTACATAATGCAGTCACACATTCTCTCCGAAATTCTGCGAAAATCTATTCATCTGGCGGGATTGTTTCTTGTCTTTGCTTACACGATAATTCTTCTGATGTTTTCAAAAGGCTGGGCGGATTTGTTTCTCACAGCCGTTTTGTTAATAATCCTCGAAATAGAACAACTCCGATTAGTTCACAAACCGAAAATATTGCATGTTTTCAGTATCCTTTTCAGAAAGCACGAAGAAGATTCGATTTCAGGGGCTGCATTTTTTGTAATAGCTTGTCTTATTTGTTTTGCGGTCTTTAATTATTGGATAGCGGTTCTTGCAATGTTTATGACTGTTTTCGGTGATATGTTCGCTGCGATTATTGGCCGAAGTTTCGGTAAAACAAAAATTTTCAAAGAGAAAACAATAGTCGGAACTCTCTCCGGATTCACCGCAAATGTAATTGTGGGAATGCTTATTTTTCACATTCATCCATTTTTGGTATTAATAATGGCTTTTACAGCCACTTTCTCGGAAGCTGTCACGGCAAAACTCGATGACAACCTCACAGTTCCACTGTTTGCAGGCTTTCTCGGTCAACTCTATGTAAACTATTTCGATATAGCTCTTCCACCCTTGAAAATAGCCCTTCCGGGAATCTTTTAATTTAAATCGATTTAAAAATCGAAATCATTTTTTTTGCCGAATCTTCCCAGTTGAAAGCCTTTGTTCTTTCAAAACCTTTTTCTCTAAGTTCATTTGCAAGAGCCTCATTAAAAGCTACCATTTTCATTTTTTCCGCAATATCTCCGGGGCTATCCGGATCCACGATAAGCCCTGCATTTCCCACCACTTCAGGAATCGAAGATCTATTCGAAGCGATAACCGGACAACCGCAACTCATCGCCTCAAGCGGTGGAATTCCAAATCCCTCATAAAAAGAGGGAAACACAAAAGCCGTCGCCAAATTATACAAATTAAGAAGTCCGTTTTCGGGAATATAATCCGGAAATTTCACCTTGTCCGAAATATTTGATTTTTCCACTTCCGAAAACACTTGTTCATATTGCCATCCTTTTTGCCCCACAATAACAAGTTCGAAATCCGGATTCGTTTTTAAAAAAATTGAAAACGCCCGAACCAAATTCACATAATTTTTTCTCGGTTCAATGGTACTAACAGAAAGAAAAAACTTCTTCGGCGCGATAGAGGCCTTTTTTAATTTTTCGATTTCTTCATCTCCAAGCCTTTTGTATTTGTCCGATACTCCGCAATAAACAACGGAAATTTTATCTTTATCGCAATTGAAAGTTTTCAAAATGTCATTTTTTGTATTCTCGGAAACACTGCAAAGTTTAATTGATTTTTTCACAATTCTTGATAATAAAAGTTTCTCTATAAAAACCGCTTTCTTAAGATGAGTGGAAGGAAAAAGAATCGATACCAAGTCATGAACCGTCACAACCGTTTTAATTTTTTTCGGCAGAAAGGCGGGGATAATAAAGCTTGTAGGAGCGAAAAAAATATCCGGTTTTTCTTTAAGCAAATCAAAAAAAGTTTTCACATGCCACAAAAGTCCACGCGCCAAAATTCTTTTCACTTTCACATTAGCTCCTTGCCACTCTGAAAAATCCGGGTTTTCTCCGTAAAGAATAAATTCCGTCTCCTTGTCGAGTTTTAAAATATTTTTACACAAATGATAAGTGTAAAAACCTTTTCCCGCCTTCTTTCCTTCCGCACTTCTCAAATCGATAGCAATTTTCATAAATACAAATTTTTATGTCCACTCCCAATATATCTTAAAACCCCGAAACTATTCCACAATTTTTTTACCGATATTAAATAAACGAAGGCTTTACTTTATAACCAAATATATTATTCTTAAGTAAATATTTAACCTACCTTTGTGCCCGAAAAAAAATTTAAACATTTGGTTAAAGAAATGGTTTTATCAAAAAAACTAATCTCCATTGGAGCTCTTCTTTTGGCCATATCTTGTTTTCTTCCCTGGTACAGCGATTTGGATAAATTCAATACCGGCACAACTTTTCTGGGAGTATCGGGTCCTCTCTATATGGCCGGACTAATCACTTTTATTTGCGCTTCCGCCTCGATTTTCGTAATCGTAAGCGAACTTGTCGGACGAAGAATTCAAAAATTTCCCCTTTCCGGACAACAAATACACCTGATAGGAGTGTCCGTTTCGGTTCTTATGCTCCTTCTCACATCATCCGTATATTTTCACCCGAAATTCGGAATGAATTTGGCGGATAAAAAGGTGGGATTCGGGATGGTGCTTTCAATTTTTTCTCTTATTCTAATGCTTTCCGGCACTTTTATCGCTCTCAAAAAAAAGATGGATAAAGAAGATTTGATGGAACGGCATCACGAATCTTTAAAAAGCCTCGGAGTTGAAGAATTAAATTCTCACGCAAAAAAAATCTCACTTCTCGATGATGTTGAAAGCGAAAGGTTTTCATATTTTTCCGCGGAAGCAAATAATGCAAATAATTTAGAACAAAAATAATATGGATAATAATGAAACGAAACCGGTAATAATTTTTTACTGCAAAGATTGTCAGGAGGTGGTAAAAACGCACAAAGTCGGGTCAAAGTATGTATACAAGTGCGCTAAGTGTGGCACCAAAAACGTGGCTTTCGGTACGCAAAAAAGCATAAGCAATTTTTTCAAACTCGACACCAAAGAAAATTAAGAATTTTTTCATAATTTTTTAATGATTAAGCGCTATAATATAAGCGTAATAAAATTCTATTGACGGTAAGTTCTTACTCACCTAATATGGGATTGCCTAATTCTTAAAGAAAAATATTATGGACACAAAAAAAGAAAAAATGAAAGCGCTTGATCTTGCCATGGCTCAAATTGAAAAAAATTTCGGCAAAGGTTCAATTATGAAACTCGGCAAAGACAATAGGACTGCTATCGAGACGATCCCCACAGGCGCACTCTCTCTCGATATCGCTTTGGGAGGCGGAGTACCCAGAGGAAGAATCGTTGAAATATACGGTCCCGAAAGCTCCGGAAAAACCACACTAAGTTTGCATGTCGTTGCGGAAGCCCAAAAGAAAAACGGAATCTGCGCTTTCGTCGATGCCGAGCATGCACTCGATCCGGAGTACGCAAAAAGAATCGGTGTAAACGTTGACGAGCTACTCCTTTCTCAGCCCGATAGCGGAGAACAAGCTCTCGAAATTGTGGAAACTCTTGTTCGAAGCAATGCCGTTGATGTTATCGTTGTGGACTCTGTCGCAGCGCTTACGCCGAGAGCTGAAATAGATGGTGAAATGGGGGATTCTCACATGGGGCTTCAAGCGCGTCTTATGAGCCAAGCTCTAAGAAAACTCACCGCAGTAATTTCAAAATCCAAGACCACAGTAATTTTCTTAAATCAATTGAGAATGAAAATCGGTGTGATGTTTGGAAACCCTGAGACTACAACCGGAGGACAAGCTCTAAAATTCTACGCTTCCGTAAGAATGGAAATCAGATCCGCGGGAAAAATCGAGGACATGGGATCAATAGAAAAAGAACAAGTGGGTCTTCGAGTAAAAGTGAAAGTTGTAAAAAACAAAATAGCTCCACCTTTCCGCACAGCCGAATTCGATATTATGTACAACTCGGGAATTTCAATCGAGGGAGATCTTCTTGATCTTGCCGCAAAATTCAATATCGCCCGAAAATCAGGTGCATTCTACAGCTTTAAAGATACAAAGCTCGGACAAGGCAGAGAAAATGCAAAACTCTTTTTGATGGAAAATAAAAAAATCTTTGACGAGATGCAGAAAGAGGTAAAAGCTATTACACTTTCCGGAAACATTGAGCAAATTGCTGAAATTGCGGAGAGCAACAAAGAAGAAGCAAAAATTGAAGAATAATGATCGATTTTAAACTTGAAAATTCATACGCTAAGGCAATCTCGTATTGCCTTAGCCTTTGCATTAAAAAAAGATACACGGAGTTTGCTATGCTCGAAAAACTAAAAAAATTTCTTGAAAAATCATCACTTGATGAATCGATTTCAAAAGAACTTAAAGAAAGGGTTATTTCAAGGCTCAAAGAATTAAATTATATCAACGATAGAGATTTTGTTCGTGATTATTTTTTGGAAAAATCAAGGCTCA
>CAYODN010000085.1:0-5120 GCA_964402735.1 uncultured Candidatus Peribacteria bacterium
TTCATAATATCCTCTTTCTATGGATGCAAGAATAACCTCAAAATCACCGCCATCCTCTATATATTTCTTCACGAAATTTCTTTGGCTTCTGTGTTTAAACTTAAACACTTCCATGAAAATTTCATAAGGTGTAGCACGGAACGTATCTGCAATATCCTTGTCTGACCCCTTGTAAATATCCAAATCTCTGCTTCTCCCGTTTTCTTTATTGAATATCAAACGAAGTGCAACGGAAAGGTCCCAGTTATCAAGTTTTCTAAGGAAAGAATATTTTTGTTGCATTTCCGAAAATCCATAATAACCTTTAAAGTCTTCTACAACTTTAAAGAAAGTATCTCCCTCTTTTACCTTATGCTCCCAGACCGGTTTTACCTCCAGTGAAGCCAAAGACTCATCGATTGCAGCCTCATTTGCTTTGTCGCCGGCCTTTGAAACATTTTCTTTCGCCAAGTCGATTCCCGACGCAAGAGCTTCCGCATCCGCTTTTGCTTTCTCGGCTGAAACGAGGCCATCCGTCGCACCATTCGCAGCGGCAATTACCATATCCCCCGCTCCGTCAAACGAAACAACTTGTTCCATCGGCACACCGCTCACCCCTCCCAAAACACCGCTTTCAGCGATTTTCGAAGGATCTAAATTGTAAACCTTTACACCGTTTTCCTCTTCAGGGGCTTTCTCATCATCTTTTCTCGAATTGTAAACACTAACTCCCACAATTCCAAGAAGAGCCAAAGCGCTGGAGGCCATGGCAAGTTTTCCTCGGTATTTCTTCAAAAAAGCCATAAGTACCCCTTTTTTCTTAGATTCCTCTTCTTCTTTTTTCACCGGTTCTAGAATTTTTTGAACAATTTCTTCTGCCACGCTCTCGTTTCTTTTTCCCGGAAAATTTATTATTTTTTTGTCTTCTGCAACCTTAAGTCTATTAAGGCTGGCATCGAGCATCACAGTAAACTCAAGGTCAAGTGCCTCCAAAGTATCGATTATAAAATCCTTCATTTCATATTTTCCCGCCTTTTCGAGTTTAATTATCCAAGTTTGAAGCTCATCCAAAAGCTCAAATCTATCCGCCTCCTCATAAAACAAAGTGATTATTTCTTTAAGCCTCTCTTCATATTTTTTCATTTTAAGCACTTCCTCCATCGCATGCGAAAAATCCATTGTCGGAATTGGAAGAACATTTGCCGCATCCGGTTTTTTTATCTCTTCTTCAAGTTTTGAAAGCGCCTCCCCTATGCCGTTTTTCCATGTTCCAATCTCACTTCCCTTCATAGCCATATTTGCAAGTGCGATGTCCTTTCCGGGTTTTTCGATTACTCTCTTAATCAAAGAATAAAAGATGTCATATTTTTCAGCAGAAGCCTTAAAAAGTGTTTCCTTCAAGCTTTCAAATATCTCTCCAAGCTCTTCCATTCCTCTCGGCCTTTGCTGGCACTCGTTCAAAAACGACCTGAAGAAATCTTCAAATCTTTCATATTCCAAAAAGCCAAGGCTTGTTACCGCATTGCACACCTTTGAAAAACGATTTTCCACTTGTGTGGGTTCCGATTCGAAAATATCCGTAACATCGCTTATCGGGGAGGTGTCCTCGTTTGCAATTCCTTTCACCATTTGCTTGGAAAGCATTGCCACGGTGGAGTCCACTTTTTGTCCGCCGGAAGCGAAAGCAAACACCTCATAAACACCTGTGGTTTGTGGTTTTTGTGGATCTTTATTTTCGATTTTTGAAATCAAGTTTTGTGCCGAGTCCGTGCTTTGAGGGTTTGGTGTAAATATTTTTGTGGGCGCATCTTGCGCAAGCACTTTAGCAACAGCCTCTCTTTGAAACACTAAAGTTTCCTCATCTTCGTCGGCATCAACAATCGTTGATTCAACACTCGAAATTTTCGTATCCTGACTTGGTGCAATCACTCGAACCGTCTCATCTGTAGGTCTCGGAGCTCTTCTTGTTTGTCCTTGGGCAAGAATTCTCTGCACTTCCGCCATTTTTTCATCGAGTTCTCTTTGTTTCGCTTCTTTTTGTGAATCTGAAAGCCCCCTTTTTTTAGTAAGTCTTGCTGATCTTTGTTTCAAAATACCATAAGCCTGATCGGCCTTTCTAACACTATCAGCCGGGCTTGTTCGAGGATCTTTAATTTCGTTGAATAATTGTTCAAGGTCAAACTCTCCGGACATAAGTTCTTCCGGAAAATCAAAACCGTTATTTTCAGGTGCTTTTTTATTTCCTGCCATAATATTAGTTTAATAACTAGAAAGAGAATTTAATGACAAACAAGGGTTTTGTCAAGAAAATCTCCAATTTTCCCAATAAAAAAGCGGACCTCCCTATATAAGGAAAGCCCGCTTTTATCCATAAGTTTTTTTACTTGATCATGGCGTTTAATGCCATTTCAAGCTCAGCGTCTTCATCCATTTCATCCCACTCGGCATCAATCTCTTCAAAAGTGAGAACATTTTCCACTTTTTTCTTAGTGTCTTCCACAACTTTTTCCGCTCCTCCTTCAAGCATTTTCACCCATTCATCATCAATATCGATCGGGATCAAAGCTTCATCCTGCGCCATTTTTTCCCATTCGTTATCAATATCAATCGGAATCAAGGCTTCATCTTCAGCCATGTTTTCGGCCTCAGTATCGACATGAACAGGAATCAAAGCCTCATCCAACGCAATATTTTCCCACTCGTCATCAATTTCGATCGGGATTAATGCCTCATCCTTCGCCATATTCTCCCACTCATCATCAATTTCAATCGAATTAACTGAGGAATCTTCGTTCTCGGCATTTTTCACTTCCGCCTTTTCCAAGCTTGAAAGCTCATTTCCGGAATTTTCACTCGGATTTCTCCATCCTTCATAAGATCCGGTCGCTCTTTCCGCTTTTTCACGGAAGTCCGGCCTTGTTAATATAAACAATATTTCTCCCGCATCTTCGGTGAAATAAAAATTTCTGCCTCTTCTCAAATTCAAATCGCCTGAGATTTTTTTATAATTTTCGTCTCCTTGTCTCACGGCTTCTTCATCCGAAAATATCGCAAGAGCGGTCAAAATATCCCAGTCATTAAAGTCATCAAAGTATTCCGGACTTCTCACGTTATCCATTTTCATGGTTTTTTTCCATTCTTTCATAAAACCCCACATGGTATCTCCGGTCTTTATTTCTCTTTTTTGAGCCTCAAACTCGGTCATCATTATTACTTCTTCGCTTGCCTCATCTGCTGAAGCGTTTTGCTCGATCCTGGACTCAAACTCTTCCGTAAAATTAAAAGAGTTTAAAGATTCCATATCAATTTCCTCTGCGTTTACCACTATTTCTTCCTCAGCATTTTCTAAATCCATCGCGCTTTCTTGCGTTCTTACGGAAAGATACTCGGCATCGCTTTTGGCCTCGGTTTTCACGTTTTCAATATCCTCCGGCTTTATATCTTCGGTCAATGCCACGGGATTTGTCTCTTCCTCTTCTTCGCAAGAAGATTTCAATAATGACCCTGCACCAAACAATGTCATCAAAAGCCCGGCTGCAGCGAAAGTTTTAGAAAACCAACTTTTTGCTTTCGATTGTTTTTTCTCGATTTTTTTAACACCGGTCATGTATACGCTTTCTTTCTTTGAATCCGGTTGACTGTCTCTTTTCATTCCGCAAGCATTTTGTTTATGCCTTGCTCTTTCTTCCTGCATTTTTGCATTTACTCTTTCGCAAATTATCAAAGACTCTTTTTCGAAATTCACCAAAAACGCTCTGAAAGAATCCTCTTGCGGAATATTTTGAGCTGTTTTCAAAACTGTCGCAAAAACAATTCCCGCAGTATCTTCCACGGATATACCAAACCTAAAAAGTTGATCGGCATGTTTTAAGATACAAGCGTTCAAAACTACATGTTTTTCATAAATTTCTTTAAGATCGCTTATCGGATACACTTCCACCTCAACTACGTTTTGTAGCTTTCCGTCGAGGTTTCTAGCTCTCCATTCATCGCTTATTCTATTTGCTTTCTCATCAATTGGCTCAAGCTCGGAAATTCTCTTAAAACAAGCCACCGACATCTCTTTAAATTTTCCAAAAACCATTGAATGAAAAGCCGCAAGTTCAGGGCTTTTATTAAGTCTCTTTTCAAAATGCCTCGAAAGGCGTTCATTCATAAGTTTATGTAAACTTTTTAAGTTATCGGTATTTTTCTCTTGAATTATGTACATCGTAATAGCCCAAAAAATCTCGTCATTAAGCTTGTTTTCCACTTCCTTTTTGCTTTTGCCACGATAAAATTCTTCAAACACATCTCCGATTTTATCATTTATAGAAACAAACAAAGACTGTGTATTAAGCACCTCTTCATCACTCATATGCTCGCTGAAATCAAGTTGCTTATAAATATTTGTAGGATCTTCTTTTACTACAGCAGGCATTTGCTCCGGAGGCGTTGAAATTTTAGACCATCTCGGTGAAGAAAGGAGCACCTCGGCTTTGGAGCCTAAGCCGGGAACAAGCACAGTATCAGCAAAAGCATCTCTTGTTGCGGCAGGTTTCGCGCTTGCATTGGTCTTAAGTTCATCCATTGGCAAAATATCTGTAGGTTCCATTTCCATGTCACCTGCCAAATTCGGCGGAAGGCTTCCCTCCTCCATATGCGCACTTTCCTTGAGTGTCGCAAGGTCGCTCGGAGAAATCTCCCGAGTGTCCTCATCTTCAAATTCACCGACGGAAATCGGTAAATCAAAGTCATCGAATTGTTCAAATTTATTTGGCATAATTTTATAAGTTTTTATAATGCCACTTAAATTATCATTAAAACCAACTTCTGTCAAGCGATTTTTTATCCTTCTATTATACGAAATAAAAGGGCTTATTAAAAACAAAAACTTTAAAACATTTTCCTTTTGGGATATAATATAATGAATATTTGACGAAATCGCCTTAGCACTCTATAATGAAGAGTGCTAAAAATTTAAACCAATAACATTATGCAAATAGGAAACAATTTCACTTTAAAGCTTCAGGAGCTTATCTCAATGGCCAGTCAAATGGCTGATTCAAAGGGAAATCAGGCCGTCGATTCTCCACATCTTTTTGCAAGTATGCTGGAGCAAGAAGGCACAATAATCCTCCCGCTTCTCGAAAAGCTTTCTC
>CAYODN010000086.1:0-5022 GCA_964402735.1 uncultured Candidatus Peribacteria bacterium
AAGTACTATATATGGGAAAAAAGAAGCAAAAAAGCGAAAATTTAAAACTAAAACTCTTTCTTCGAACTATTCCGGATACACTTATTTCTATTATTCTGATCTTATCGATTTTATACACTTACAATTATTACAACACCTACAAAACGGATACATTCAGTAAAAACTCGACACTGCAAACGAAAATAACTATCGATCAAAAGAAAAACGAAATAATCGAATATGTAAAACTTGAACCGGTAATAAAACTTAAAGCCCAAAGAATTTAGAAATGAAAGACAAAGAAGTAAACAAAATTCTTGAATTCGTTAAAGAGGACTATTCAAAAACGGCTGAAGAATTTGACGAAAGAAGACAAACTCCCTGGAAAGAATTCAAGATTTTTCTTAAATACATCAAAAATAACGACAAAATAGCAGATATAGGCTGTGGAAACGGCAGATTTTTGGACTTTCTGAAAAATAAAAGAAAAGTAAAATATACGGGTGTTGATATCACTGAAAATTTAATTAAAATCGCGAAAAAAAGGTACGCTGGAAATTTCTTTGTTGCAAACGCCTTTGATACGGGATTAAAAAACAAGGAATTCGACACAACTCTAAGTATCGCAACCCTGCACCACATACCTTCAAAAAAACTTCGAGAAAAAACCATAAAAGAAATGCATAGAATTACAAAAAATGATGGTATTTTTATTATCAGTGTTTGGAATTTATACAGAAAAAAATTCATAAAATACTTTATCCTAAGCCTAATTAAAAGCGTTCTAAGCGGATTTAAAAAAAGCCGAAAAGATCTATATATCCCTTGGGGATCTAAAAAATCGCTTAGATATTTCTACGCACTATCTCAAAATGAACTAAAAAATTTACTAGAGAAAAACGGATTTCAAATATTTGAAAAACATAAAAACAAGAACCTTGTATTCATATGCAAAAAAATATAATCGAAATATTAGGAATAAAACTCTCAACGCTCCCCTACAAAGAGAGCTTAAAATTAATTATTGATAATATTAACGAAAATAAAAAAATTTTCGTATCCACTCCAAATCCGGAAATAATTATGGAGGCCCAAAAAAACGAAAAGTTGAAAAAAATATTAAACGAATCGACAAACCTAAACACAGCTGATGGGATTGGACTTCTCTACGCATCAAAATATTTGAAATTAAGAAAAAAAATTAACGAATATATTCCCGAAAGAGTATCCGGATCGGATTTAATGTACTCAATTTGCAAAGACGAACGAATAAAAAACAAAAAAATATTTTTACTCGGAGCATCCGAAGAAGTATCGAAAAAAACGAAAGAAACCCTCGAAAACAAAATCGCGGGAATAAACATTTGCGGAAGATATTCGGGAAAATCCGATGAAAGCGACGATCTGAAATCTATAAAAATGATAAACGACTCCGAAGCAAATATAGTATTCGTGGCTTTTGGAGCACCAAAACAAGAATTTTGGATAGAAAGAAATAAAAGATTTTTACCAAATGTAAATTTACTAATAGGAATAGGAGGAAGCTTTGATTTCATCTCGGGTGCTAAAAAAAGAGCCCCGAAAATAATGCAAAAGATGGGCCTGGAATGGCTATTTCGCCTATATATCGAACCGAAAAGAATAAAAAGAATACTAACCGCCACAATATATTTTCCGCTAACGGTCTTAAAAAAAGATTTGCTTTAAGGAAGAGTGTTTCCATCCAAATCGATATATTTGATCAAATAAGCGTTCAAACAATGTTGAGTATTATCTATTCTAAGCGTAGGATCGGAAATTCCACTTACAAATCCGCCCTTGGAGTTCCTCAAATTTTTGATCTTAAATTCATAAAACTCATCGGAAACTATTTGAAAAATACTTGTTTTTTGTAACCAAAAATCAAATTCATTTCGAAAATTAAGAGCAAATTCGCTTTTATCATCTTTAAGGATAAAATTTGCGGCAGAAATTCCCTCCAAAAAAGGACAATAAGAATTCTCGGAACCCTTTAATCTATTGAATTTTTTCACCCTCGACCTCGAATATAAAGCGGTAAAATCAAAAATCTCATTCATATCTACCACATAATAAAGCTCTTTTAAAGCAAGCATTCCCCAAAGATAAAAATTTCCATCAAAGTTTTTTCCGTATAAATCCCTGAAATATGGCCAGAGGGAAACGATTTCGTTTAGTACTTTTTCATCATTATTAAATTTATAATAAAGCGCCAAAGCCAAAAAGGCCTCTCCATTAAAAAAAGCGGATTCTTCTTCATTGTTCACTTTGCCATTGGCAAAGGAAGTCATAAAACCTGCATCCTTTATTCGCATCGCTAAAAGAAAATTTTTGTAACCTTCGATATATTTTTCAAATTCCGAATAAAAAGTAGTATTTCTAGAGGAATAATTAATTAAACCTGAAAGAAAAAGAGCTGTCGCACCCAGCCTACATTCTTCATTTTCATCCTTAACGCAATAAAAAGAATACCCGGCATATTTTCCCGAAACAGAATTACTCCTGAAAAAATCCGCAAAAGATCTTATCGTAGAATCTAAATCGTAAAAATTATCCAAATCTCTTTTATAAACCTCGCTTAAAGCGTAAAAAGAACCGGCTTGTCTCACAAAATTTTGAGAATCGGAGGCTAAATTGGATTCGGCATTGGTTTGATAAAGAAAAGAGCCATCTTCCAGCTGTACATTTTTAAACCAATCGATTGAAAGTGAAATTATTTCCGAAACTTGATCATCTTTTAAAGCTTTGAATTTATAGTTTTTCTCACCTGCAAAAGGAAAATCATTACTCTGAGCGAAACTGCAGGAGTTAAGTACAAGGATAACAAGAATTACAGCGATTATTTTTTTCATTTTTTCTTTCTATCTTTAATTTTTTGTTCGATAACGGTTTCAACATAAGGCTTAATCTTTTCAACCAAGAAATCAATGGCCTTAAGAGGCTGAATAATAGCATCATGAACTCTGGAAACAATTTCTTCTACTTCACCGGTGGCCTTCGAAATATCTCTGAGAACCAAAACAAGATAAAAACAAACCATAGACAAAAACACAACAAGCACCAAAAAACCGACACCAAGTGAAACATTTAGAAAATCTTGAGATGTTTGAAACATATTTTTGTATTAATTTGCGCTAATTTTAACAAAGAATTTCAGCTTTGAGAAATGATTTTTCTAAGTATTTCATCCACCATTTTCGGATTGGCTTTTCCTTTGGATTCTTTCATAACAAGACCCACCAAAAAGCCAAGTACACGATCTTTACCCGATTTAATTGAGGCTAGGGACTCGGGATTTTCAACAATTACTTTTTTACAAATATCTTCTATGAATGAAACATCGGAGATCTGGGAAAGACCTTTTTCCGCTACAATTTGAGAAGGACTTTTTCCATTTTCAAACATTGATGGGAACACATCGCCCTTGGCGGAACTTACGGAAATTTTACCGTCTTTAACAAGAAATATCAGCTCCGATAAAAGCTCCGGTGTTACTTTTTGTAATTCGATTTCAATAGAAAAATCTTTCAAATACTGAACAAGAACGCTATTGAAAAATGTAGTGGAAAGTTTTATGTCGCCTGTAAGCTGCACTAATTTATCGAAATATAAACTAAACTTCGGATTTGAAGATACAAACAAGGCTTCCTTCTCTCCCATTCCCATTTCAATATATTGTTTTTTCTTTTCAGCGGGCAAAACTGGAATAGAATTTTTTATTTTCAAAACCATTTCATTATCAAGATTTAAAACCGGAACATCCGGTTCGGGGAAATATCTGTAATCCAAAGATTCCTCTTTATCACGCAAAAAATATGTATTTTTTAAAGTATCGTTAAAACCCAAAGTAAGATCGCCTGAAAGCTTTTCACCTTTTAAATACAATTCTTTCTGTTTTTCAAACTCAAACTCAATGGCTGTCTCCAAAGATTTGAAAGAATTTAAATTTTTAATTTCAGCCCTGTGATTTAAAGTTTTTTCACCTTTCTCACGAACCGAAACGGAAGCATCAAACCTAAGCTGCCCCTTTTCCATATCCGCATCGCTCACTCCAACAAATCTAAGAATTTTTTGAACCTCTTTGGCATAGGCGGAGGCTTCCTTAGCACTTGATAAATCCGGTTCGGAAACAATTTCAATAAGCGGACAACCGGCCCTATTGAAATCAACCAACGAAAAATCATCAAAATGAGTAAGTTTTCCGGCATCATCTTCTATATGAACTCTTTTAACTCGAACTTTTTTTGTAGAAAAATCGCCACTAATTTCCAAATAACCGTTTTCGGAAATAGGACTATCAAACTGAGAAATCTGAAAACCACGAGGATTATCGGGATAAAAATAATTTTTTCTATCCATCTTATTATCCTTTCGAATACTACAATTTAAAGCAAGAGCGGCCTTAAGGGCTTTTTCGAGAGCGGATTTGTTTAGCACGGGAAGTTGGCCGGGGAAACCCATACAAACAGGACAGACATTTTCATTAGGCCTTGAATTAAAAGAATCGTTTTTACATCTGCAGAACATCTTTGTTTTAGTGGAAAGCTGACAATGAATTTCAAGCCCCACAACCATTTCAATTTCCATATAAGTAAATTACAATTTTACACCCAAATCTTGAAGCGCCCTTTTATAAACCGAAATCGCATTTCGTAGCTCTTTTTCATCAACTTTCTTAAGTTCATGAGCAATCTTATTTCTAAGTTTATGTGCACCCCAAACCGCATTTATATCGGAAAAAAGAGAATTCGAGCTTTTTAATTTTTCTCCGAGAGTGCCGGTTTTACCTTTTTTAAGAAGTGCAAAATCAAGGAGCTTATCGGCATCCAAGACGGCTTTAGATAGATCACTGGAGGATAAATCGAGAATTCTAAACCAATTCATTTTAATAAAATTCAAATCTTTATCACTGTATTTTTTTCGTTTTCTAAAAACCACAACTAAAAAAAGTACAAGCAAATCAAACAAAATAAACAAAATCAAAATCAACCAAATATAATTCATAAATTCTTATCTTTATTGTAC
>CAYODN010000087.1:0-4842 GCA_964402735.1 uncultured Candidatus Peribacteria bacterium
GGGCTACACTTTCGATTGAAAACTTAACTACAAACCTATGCTTTTTTTTTTGCTTTTTCAACTTTCTCCCAAAGTTTGAAATCGGGAGTGTGCTTTTATTTTTTCTCCCTTCAGTCGTCTTTTTGGCCGTTGAATTTCTACAAACTTTATATGCTTACTATAATAGCATAGCCTACTATATGCTTACCGATTTTTTTTAAACCTCTCAAAATGTCTTATTTTATTATGGTTTTGAAAGGTTGATGGGTTTCTTATTACGACGTATTGAATGTTAAACTACGACGTATTGAATGTTAAATTGAATTCTTATTACGACGTATTGAATGTTATAAAAATTTATTACGCCATTTAGTTTTATATGTCGTAATAATTGGTATTTTTACAAAAAATATCAATTACGACATATTGAATGTTGATTTAACTATTTGATTATGAAGGTTAACAATAAGTTGATGATTCAGTCGTATCTAGTTACAGCCGCTCGGTACGATTTCAGCGTATACGAAAAGCGCATAATTTACCGCTTAGTGGAGGTTTGTCAGTGTGCACTGGAGGGGCAAAAACTTAATGCTGGGTTTAGAATCAACAATTTGCTTTATGAGGAAATGAAGGAGGTCGAAATGCCTATTGCAGCATTTCTGAAAGACGAAAATGACGAAAATTACAAGCGAGCAAAGCAGGCTCTGTTTGATTTGAATAATAAAATCATGGAGTACGAGGATGACGAGATTTGGAAGCCTATGCGTATTATTGAAATGCCCAAGCTTGTAAAGAAAGGATCTGTAAAGTTTGTCCTTCATAAAGAGATTTATGATTCCCTGCTTAACTTCTCTAAGGGTTTTAGACGGTTTGAGCTTAAGACGGCGATGGAGTTCGAGTCAGTTTACGCCATGCGGTTCTATGAGTTGCTCTCGGGTAAAAGTGAACCGATAACCTATAGCGTGGATGATTTAAAAATAATGTTCCATTTGGAAGATAAGTACAAACAAATTAATGATTTTTTAAAAAGGGTTATTATTCCAGCGCAGAAAGAACTAAGCGAAAAGGCTGCGTTTTCCTTTACCTTCACTCCGGTTAAGCACGGAAAAAAAGTTATCTCTCTAACTTTCTTTCCTTACCTGATACCTGACAATATGGATGAAGATTTAGAACGTAAGCGACTGGAGAGAGAATTAAGCTTGAGGTGGAGTTTGGATAAAATATACGTGGATTACCTCAAGCAAAACTACTTGTTCGAAAATGACGAGATAAGAAACAACTTGGATACGCTTAAGAAGGCCGCAGGGTCTATGGATTTGTTGAATTTTTTAGCTCAAAAGCGAAGGGTTGCCGCACAGAAGAAGTCTCCAAAAGGGTGGATAATTGGAGCGATAAAAAAAGAGTTGAAGAAAATTGAAGGCTCTGTAAAGGATTAAAGACTGCGGGGAGGGGGTAATCTGTCCGCAGGATTCCTATTGGCTTAGGCCTGCATGAAACAGAGAACTTTTTGATGAAAAAAGTTGTTAATCTGAACAAATTCATATTACATTTGTCATAAACTAGGTCAGCGGGTCGGCCTAAACCAAATCCCGCTGCTTCGACATCCCTGTAACTCTAGAGTTTATCTTACTGAATGTGGTGGAACACTATCAAGATAATCTCTGGAGTTATTGCTATAATAGAGAGGATCACTCTCTTTAGCAATTTCTTACGATACTTGTTCATATTACTAAATCCATAGGTTTTTTTTTAGTTTTACACTACTATGGTTGTTATAAATACTTTCGATTTCTTGTTTGATATACCAAAATTTGCAAAAAGTTTATTTTTTATCTTTTTAAATCCAACTTTTCCCACATAACTCGCACAAAATTAATAAGTTTTATTTAGGCAAAAATAAAAACTTTTGAACACTTATTAAGAATCAGTCTAATCTATTTATTAACATTTTTGTAAATTTAATGATCGTATTTTCAATAACCTCGCCTTGTCAATAACTTTTATAGTTGAGTATAACCAAATTGGAGGAAGTGGACAGCGTCAAGGATAGAATAAAACGAGATTTAACCCTGGGCGTTATCGTTGTGATCATCGCCCTGGTAATTTACCTGGTCAAATTCTTGTTAAACGGAAATTAAAGGCCGAATAACCGCCTAAAATTAAATTCTGGGGTCGAACTTCGGGAGAAAAGGTTTTGAGTTATCTACCCATGCCAAAATCCCTTTTTTGGTCTTTTTTGGGTTCTTCCTTCTTCTCTTCCTTTTTTTCCTCTTTTTGATTTAGCCGTACAAGGCTAAATTCCATTCGTTCCATGTCGAGGTTTATTTCTATGCCCTCTCGCCTTAGCGACCTGTTTACTTTGTCGGTCATTTCCTGTGCGCCCAGCTTAACACCCCTGCGAAACTCATCTACAACCGCTTGTTTGGTTTCCTTCAGGTTAACTTTCATTATGCCTAATTCGCTGTTCATTTGCGCTTTTTTCTTCTTCTCTCGCTCCAGTAGCTCAATGACTGGAGCCAATGATTTTACAACTCGTTTCGTGTAGTCCTCGGCTCCCTCCAGTAGTCCTTTTTTGGGAATTTCAATTTCTGGAAATACTTTTTCCTGTTCCCTCACCCTGCCGTAGTACTCTTTGACGTCCGTATGTTTCGCTGCGCTGTTCTCTCGCCCTCTCGATAGTCCGAACTCCTGCATCGCTTGGGCGTAGTCAGTTTGTAGCTGCTTGAGGGCCTTAGGTCCGTCGATGAAATCCTTGGCCGACAGTCGGCCGTCCGAGGTGATGGGAACAACAACGGCATGGATGTGGGGGGTGGTTTCATCTCGGTGAAGCGTCATGCGGACGAGGTTGTCCGAGCCAAACCGCTGGCGCATAAACTTGATATTGGCGTTTTGCCACCGTTCAAGCTCTCGGGGGTTCTGCTCTATCTCCTTCATCCGCTCGTGGCTTCCTGATAGGATGATGCGGAATGCTTTGACCGCATCCTTTCGGATTGCCTTTTTACCCTTGTAGCCCTCGGCAATCCGATTGTTTACATCGTTAACGAGGTTATCAGACTGCGGGCGGATGAGGTTCTGGTTTAGGGGCGATTTGAGGGGGTCAGCGTTGTTGGGTGTGCGCTGGCGGTCGATGTGCTGACCTAACCCTTTGGTTACGGTGTTGCACTTTTCTGCGTGAAGGACTGCGAACTGTTGCATATACGGATGTTTTTATTCTTCGGGGGTCGAGGGGGCGTTAGCCCTCCGCCCAATCCACTTTGTAAACCCGCAGGGGGTGCAAAGTGTAGTGGGCTACACTTTCGATTGAAAACTTAACTACAAACCTATTGCTTTTTTCTTTTTCCTCCAAACTTTTCTCCCAAAGTTTGAAATCGGGAGTGTATTTTTATTTTTCTCCCTTCAGTCTTTTTTGTCATTTTTTTGCTGGTGTCAACCTCCTAAAAACTTGTCTTTTTACCAAAGTACTTTTATAGGTTACTTTTTGCTACTTTTATATTTTCAGCAAAGTATTGAATTTACAGGGGTTTTGAAAGGTCAATGTAAGTTTTTTACAACTCAATGTAAGTTTTTTACAACTCAAGGGGGGGTCAATGTAAGTTTTTTACAACTTTTGTATGTTATTTAATGTATGTTATATTTTTATTTCTTACATTTGATAAAAATTTTTTAGCTATGAAGGATAAGGAAATCACGCTAGCCCAAGCCAATGCTCTAACGCAGGCTCGTTATAACTTTACTGTGGTTGAAAAAAGAACAATTTATCAAATCATCAAGGAAGTGAGAAGCCAATTTATTGAGCGTCCTGATGGGCAAAGAGACCTGTTTAACGACTTGGTTATACGGTTAAAAACAAGCGACTTGCAGAGCAACGATGTGCAACTTAGAGAGGTTTACACGTCCTTAAAGGGCTTGCGCCGTAAATCCATTTGGATGGAGAATGACGAGAGGGTTTTGGAAGTCGGCTATATCAACTACTTTGAGCATAAAAAGCGGGAAGCACACCTAGAGGTGCAGGTTTCGAATAAAATTTTGCCATACCTGGTCGAGCTGGCCGAGCAGTTTACCACGTACAGCTTAACTGTTGCCATATCGCTGAAAACCAAGTATAGCCAACGTTTTTACGAGTACTGCTCGCAGTTCAAAAACATAGGTTTTTTCTATGTTTCGATTGATGACTTGAGGGAAAAAATGTTGTTGGGTGATTCCTATCCTCGCTATGCGTTGCTAAAGCAGTATGTGATTGATGCAGCTTATAAAGAGCTTAAAAAGCTCTACGAAGCGGGGCAATGCGACTTGTGCTTTAACTACTCCGAGGATAAGGCGGGGCGCACGGTGCTAGGGCTAAAAATTGCCATTGTAACGAAGGAAAAGCACGAGGAGCAGCTAAAGGTTGAGGATTGTCTTTACTACGTGAAGCAATGGCTCAATTCGTGGTTCTTAACCGCCAAAAAGCCAAAAAACAAGGCATGGGTTGATGATGTGATTAAACAGCTGCAACGAAACCCTGATTTGATACCGAAGCTATACAACAGGCTCAAAAAGTTGCAGGAAAAGGAGCAATCTTCAAACTATGCTCCGCTAGCAAGGCATATCATCGAAGAGGACTACTTGCAATAGCCATGCATCGGGAAATAACTTTTTTGAGCCAATTAAAAGAGCTCAAAAAAAGTTATTCTCGATTTTAAGCCTTTTTTTCGCTTAAAATTGAATTCCTGATGCAAACTTCGGGAGAAATGATTTAAAGCTAAATATTCATGCCAAAATCCCTTTTTTGGTCTTTTTTCGGCTCTTCCTTTTTCTCCTCTTTTTGGTTTAGCCGTACAAGGCTAAATTCCATTCGTTCCATGTCGAGGTTTATTTCTATGC
>CAYODN010000088.1:0-4800 GCA_964402735.1 uncultured Candidatus Peribacteria bacterium
GGTCGATAACCACTTTCGTTTCACAATTTTTTTTCAAAACTTTTTTCGCCACGGGCTTTTTTGCTTTTGTGACGGATTTTTTTCTTGTGGTCTTTTTTGCGGATGACTTTTCCATTTATGTTTGTTTTATTAAAATTTCATTTTTTTAACATCATCCGGATCGTCTCCGAAAGTTGTGATGTATTTTTGAATCATATCGAGTTTGCTTTGGAGTTTTGCGAGAATTTTTCCGGATTTTTTCGAAAGAGCTTTGTTTGTTTTTGCGGCTTTTTCTATTATGTCCTTTGCAAGCTGATAACGGCTTACTCCGTTTCGAAGTTTCAAATCAAACGGAGTTGTGGTGGAACCTCTTTCTTCGTATCCGTGAAGGGTGAATCTCTCGGGGTTCGCGTAGTTCCAAAGGATGTGTTTTAAATCGGAAACGTAGCCGTGGTAGCTTATAATCACGGGTTTGTCTTTTGTGAAATATTTGTTTAGTTCTTCTTTTGTGTCTGCGGTGTAGAGGTCGCCAAGGGAAATTGCCGTGAGTTCGGAAATGTTTACAAAACGGATCCTTATTTCAGGTGCCAGTTCTTTCACGAGTTTTACCGCATAGATTCCTTCTTCCGTTATGTAATCGCCGGCGGTGGCCAGTACTATATCCGGATTTTTAGCTTCTTCTTTATTACTCACAAATTCCCAGATTCCGATGCCTTTTTTGGCTTGGGCTTTAGCTTCTTTCATGGTGAGCCATTGCGGAATATCGCGCTTGTCGGAAACGATGACATTAATTCCGCCCATTTTTGAAAGGGCTTCGTTCATTGCTACAATGAGCATATTTGCATCTGCGGGGTAGTAAATTTGTGTGAATTCGCTGTGTTTTTCGAGGAGATTTGAAACGAAACTCGGATTTTGGTGCGAGTATCCGTTGTGTTCCTGACGCCAACCGACCGAGGTTTGAATGTATAGGGCGCTTGAAATCGGCTTTCTCCATTTAATATTTTGGGCTTGTCTTAGAAATTTGGCGTGTTGGTCCACCATTGAATTAATGATCGCGGTGAAGGCTTCGTAGGAAGCGATTACACCGTGGCGGCCTGTGAGCAAATAGCCTTGGAGCCAGCCTTGAATTAAGTGTTCGGAGAGAATTTCGAGGGCTCGTCCGTCTTGGGTGGTGTCTTCCGTGTTTTTTGGGAGTGGCCATTGGAAGCCTCTTTTTGTGATTTCGAGAACTGCCGAAAGTTTGTTTGATTTTAGCTCATCGGGGCAGAATAATCTGAAATTGTCTTTGTTTGTTTTATAAATATCGCGCATATATTTTCCGGCTTGTTCCATTGAAGATGCGAGTACTTGCCCCCTTAATTTCGTGTCGATTTTCGTTTCGTATTTATCGGGATTTGGAAGAGAGAGAGGTTTCATTATATCGCCTCCAAAGGCGTGTTTGCAGAGGCCCATTGCGTATTTTTTCGGTGGAACATATGCCAAAACTTCCGGTAGCGGTCGGCCTTTTTCATCGATTAGTTCGTGAAATTTGTAGGATTTGAGCCATTTTTCGATTGTGGCCAGGGCTTTTGCCGGATCTTTTTCGTGCATCGGGTTTTCAATCGGTACTCCGTGCGAACGGAAACTATCTTCAAGTGGCTTGCCCATATATTCTTTGGGGCCTGAAAGTCCTTTTTTTGAACGGAGAATTATTACCGGCCATTTTGTTTTTAGTGCGGGAGTTTTTGATTTTTTGGCTTTCGCTTTTATTTCTTTGATTGATTTGTATGCTTTTTCGAATTTTTCGAGAAGGTTTTTTTCGAGGTTTGGGGCTTTGATTATGAGAGGTTCGTATCCGAGGCCTTCGAAATATTTTGTGATTTCCTCATCGGACATTCCTGAAAATACGGTTGCGTTTGAGATTTTGAAGGAATTTAAGTGGAGAATCGGGAGGACGGCTCCGTCTTTTTTCGGGTTTAAAAATTTATTTTGTTGCCATGAGGCGCAAAGTGGGCCTGTTTCCGCTTCGCCATCGCCGATTACACAAGCAACGATTAGATTGGGATTATCAAGCGCGGCTCCGAAGGCTGTAGCCAGGCTATATCCGAGTTCTCCTCCTTCGAGAATTGATCCGGGAACGCTTGGAGTGACATGGCTTGGAAGCTTGGAATATGGCCAGCTGAAGTCTTTTATGAGGTTTTTTGTGCCTTTTATATCAACGCTGTAATCTTTGTAAAAGTGGGCTAGTGAGCCATCTGCGAAAAGGTTTGCGAGATTTGCGGGTGCGCCATGTCCTGGGCCGTTTATGAAAAGGATTTCGGCTTTGTTTTTGTAGATCAGATAATTAAGTGCGCTGTAAATTAAATTCGTGCCGGGGACGGAGCCAAAATGCCCGAGTGGGCGGAGTTTTATATCTTCCATTTTCAGCGGGAGATCGGTAAAACGATTGTATCTCAGGTAAATCATTGCCACTCCGAGATAGTTTAAATAACGATTGTAAAGCTTGAGCCACTCCAAAGGAGAAATTTTTGTTTTGAACATAGACTTTTTTATAGAAATTTGAGGAATTTCTTTCGTAGTATATAAAAAAAAGCGGTGAAGGTAAAATTTTATTTCGAATATTTTTCGAGGATTTTTTCCAGTTTTTCGAAGAGAATTTTATTGCCGTTTTGTTTGTATGAGGCGAGCGCGTTTTCGTATTTAGGGCATTTTTTGAGGAAATTTTTGATGTGACCTTCGGTGATTTCGAGCTCATAGGTTCCAAATCCCAATTTTTTGAGGTAGTGCGCGTTTAGGATTTGTTCGAATTGGTTTAAAAGGGGAATTGTGAAAATCGGTTTTTTCAGGTAAACGCATTCCGAGATTAGCGAATATCCGCTTGTTCCGATTACGGCTTTGGCGGTTCTTAAATCTTCGATAAAGGTTTCGGCGGAGAAGGTTTTGAAGGTTATGTTTTTGTCGGTTTCGGTTTTGTTAAAGCCGTAAACGATGAAGTTTTCAGGAATGTTTTTTAATATTTCGATGAGTGAGGGGTAGGCTTTTGAGCTTAGATAAACCAAAATGTGATCTTTTTTTTCGGGAATCGCTTCGAGGATTTCTTTTCGAATCACCGGCGGAATTATCTCTGTGTTTTTTCTTTTGGGTTCGGGGTTGAAAAATGAACTAATCAGATAATGATTGCATGCGGGGAGTTTTGAGGAAATTATCGTTTTGGAAAAGATAAAAATGGAGCGAAATTTTCTCGGATAGTCGATGCGACAACGGCTTACCGTGTGGATGTTGTCCAGGGCGATTATGGGGGTTCTGTGAACTTTTGCGTAGAGGTAGGTGAAACTTTCGAAATCGCTTATAACGAGGTTCGGTTTGAAATTTTTGAAGGGGAAGAGGAATGCGGGCGTATTTGCGCCGAGTTTTTTCGGAATTGTGAGGAGGGTATCGGTGATGCTTTTGGGGATGTTTAGCTTGTTTTCGTTGATGGAAAGCGAAAAACCTTCGATTTTTTTGATGATTTCGGGAAAGCGGGGTTTTAGAAAATCAAATGCTTTGCCGGATGTGATTATCCGAACTTCGTGGCTTTTTTCGAGTAGGTGCCTTATCACTACTTCGCTTCTTGTGGCGTGTCCGAGCCCTTCGCCGGCGATGCCGTAGAGGATTTTCATAATTATTGGGTGGAAAGTTTTCAAGGGGGATTATATATGATTTTTGGGGAGGTGGAAAAGGGAGTATTTAAGCGATGATTTCTCGAGGAAAGTTTTCATTTTAAGATTTTGATTAATCTTTGTTTGACTTTTTCTATAAATGTGCTATTTTGTAGTGTCTGGTCGTTTCGGCTGGACAAACGCTTTGACAAGGAGGACAAGATGGCAAAAGAAAGCTGGATTCCTGCGATCACGGATGAGCGACTGGCCGAGCTGGTTGCTCGTATCAAGCCCATCGTACGGATGGAGCGCATCATTACCGAGGACCTCAAGTTCGAGGACGGAGCCAAGGGCTTCCGGATGCGTCCGGATCCGAGCGGAAAGCTGCAACCGTGGCAAACTGGCGAGTTGTACTACATCGAGCCGGTAGATCCGCGGGGCGTCGCTTTCTCTTGGGATCCCATCCCGACTGAGAAAGCGATGGGGATCATGCCGGTCCGCGACATCACGACCTACCATTCCTTCGGCTACTACGGCAATTTTAAGCCGTCGGTCGCCGAGGTGTTGGCCATGATTCCCCAGGAATTGGTAGATGAAGTGGTTGCTTTTGAGATCATCAAGAGCCCGGAGACGGCGGACGACCTCAATCGAAACAGCGGGGCCCGTGACGCTGGCTACCACGTTGCGACGACCCGGCTTTATAAGCGCGGCTAGTCGCGATACCACTGCGAGAACCTGCGTCGGATTATCTTTCGGGATTTACCGGCGCAGGGCTCATATCATTTCATAGAAAAATTCAGACGGGCTCAATTATTGTTCGTTCTTTATCTTGGCGAAAAAATCAAAGACACTTTGGCTCCGGCTTTGCAGAAAAACGGTTATTTGGATGAAAAGGGGCTTATGGCTAAGTGGAATGAGGAGGAGTTGGCGCAAATTGTGACGGATTTGTTGTATGATTCTTATGATGTGGAGGAGGATAAGAAAATTGTAATGGGCGTTCTTCGAAATTCGTATATGTTGGATAATTCAAAGTATGCGGGGCCGAGCGGTGCGATTGGTTCTATCGGTGATCTTGCGAGAGTTTCAGTATTGGGTTCGTCCGGGGTTGTTTTTACCGCGGTGGGTTTTTATACGGATGAGGCAGGAAACGTGGATCGATCGAAGTTGAAAGTGAATGCGGATTTTTATTTTGCGGATGGGGAAG
>CAYODN010000089.1:0-4780 GCA_964402735.1 uncultured Candidatus Peribacteria bacterium
TTAACGGATTTTTGTGTGCATAACCGCTGAAGGCTACATTTTCCCTAAGGGAGGTCATAAGGTCGATGTGTGACATCCAAAGAGAGTCGTTTGCGCGAAGGAATACCGCGCTTTCGATTTGTTCGCGAATATTTTTATCGGGAAGAATCTCGAATCTTTGAAGGTAAGTTTTGTGCATTTCTTCCTTAATGAAATCTTTTAGAGCTTTTTCATTCGGAAGTTTTTCGAGATTTTCGAGGCTTAGTTTTTCGTTTTGATGAATCGATTGAATCGTTTCAAAGATTTCTTTCAGATTCCAGTCTCGTTTTGGTCGGGCCGCCGTGTGGTTGTTTACAATTGAATCGATGATTTCATTCATCATATTTTGAATTTCCTCGCTTTGATTTTCGTTGAAGAGGAATTTTCGTCTGAGTTTGTAAATTATTTCTCTGTGAATGTTCATCACGTCATCGTATTCCACAAGGTGCTTTCTTATATCGAAATTTCGGCCTTCCACTTTCTTTTGAGCTGATTCGATGGATTTTGAAATCATACGAGTTTCGATCGGCATATCCTCGGGTACTTTGAGAAGGTTCATCATTGATTTCATCCTTTCACCTCCGAAAAGGCGAAGAAGATCGTCTTCAAGAGATACGTAAAACGAAGTCTCGCCCGGGTCACCTTGACGGCCGGAACGACCTCGGAGCTGGTTGTCGATACGGCGGGATTCGTGGCGCTCCGTGCCGAGAACGAAAAGGCCTCCAGCTTTTCTGGCTTCATCATCGAGTTTGATATCGGTACCACGACCTGCCATGTTTGTGGCGATTGTGACGGCTCCTTTTGTGCCGGCTTGTGCGACGATTTCGGCTTCACGTTCGTGGTTCTTCGCGTTCAAAACATTGTGCGGAACACCTTCAAGGCGGAGAAGTTGCGATAATATTTCGGATTTCTCCACAGAAATTGTGCCAACAAGTACGGGTTGGCCTTTCTGATGAAGTTCTTTGATTTTTTTAACGGAGGCGAGATATTTGCCTTTTTGAGTTTTGAAAATCGAATCGGGGCGATCGAGACGTGCGATCTGTTTGTTTGTGGGGATTGTGATCGTATCAAGGCCGTAAATTGTGTAAAACTCCTCGGCTTCGGTGGCGGCGGTACCCGTCATACCTCCGAGTTTTTCAAAAAGACGGAAATAGTTTTGGAATGAAATTGTGGCAAGGGTTTTGGATTCGCGTTTAACTTCCACGTTTTCTTTGGCTTCGATGGCTTGGTGAAGGCCTTCAGAGAATCTTCGGCCTTGCATAAGACGGCCCGTGAATTCGTCGATGATAATAATTTCGTCGTCTTTTACGATATAGTCGATGTCTTTTTTATAACAAGTCTGGGCGCGAAGGGCTTGCTCGATGTGATGCACTTCGGTAAAACCGGCCTCGGTATAGATATTCTCCATGCCGAGAAGGCTTTCCATTTTTGCGATTCCGTTTTCCGTGAGTGTTGCGGATTTGCTTTTTTCGTCGATGTTGAAGTGTTCGTTTTCTTTAAGCTGTGGGATAAGGCGTGCGTATTGTTTATATTTTGCGGTGGATTCCTCGGCCGGAGCGGAAATGATAAGCGGGGTGCGGGCTTCATCGATAAGGATCGAGTCCACCTCATCCACGATGGCGTAGTAGAGGTTTTTCTGAGTAACTTGCTCTTTTTCAAGCACCATGTTGTCTCGAAGATAGTCGAAACCAAACTCGTTGTTTGTGCCGTAGGTGATGTCTTTAGCGTAGGCTTCTTGTTTTTCTTGTGCGGATTGGCCGTGAAGAGTTGTGCCAATGCTTAAGCCAAGATAGTTGTATAGTCCGCCCATCCATTCGGCGTCTCTTTGAGCGAGATAGTCGTTTACCGTGACTACGAAAACGCCTTTTTGTGTGAGCGCATTGAGATAAACGGGGAGTGTACAGACGAGGGTTTTTCCTTCACCGGTCTTCATTTCTGCGATATTGCCTTTGTGAAGAACGATTCCACCGATGAGCTGAACGTCAAATGGGATCATTTGCCATTCGATGGATTTGCCTCGTACTAGCCAAGATTTGCCCATAAGGTGGGTGCATGCGGTTTTAACGAGAGCGAAGGCTTCGGGAAGAATTTTGTCGAGGGGTTCTCCGTTTTTTATTCGTTCTTTGAATTCCTCGGTTTTTTTGAGAACGGCTTCTTGATCGGGAATCTGAGTTTTATATTCTTCGTAGATTTCGTTTATTTTTTTAACAAGGGGGAGAATTTTTTTGATTTCTTTTGCGTTTCTGTCGAAGAGAAGGGATTTTACGGCGGATATCATAAAAGTACTGTTAATCGGTTTTAGTTTTTTTACTTTCCGATTTTAGCTTTTTTTGTGTTTTACTACAAATTTAAAATGAATAGTGGGAAAATTTTGAAAAATGAAAAGGACTCTCCTTGGAAGATTTGTTTCTTCGTTGGAGAGTCCTTGCGATTCGTGCTTCGGCCTTAGCCGCTCTTTCGCAGCATGACCAGAAGTCGGAGGATAAGGCTCAGGGCGAGCTCATCGGGCGTGATGACGCTCGCTTTCCACCAGGGGAAGAAACGGATTTCTCCCTCTTTTTTGAGGTTTAGAGTGCCGGGGGCTATTTTGTAACCCTCATCCTCGGCCTCAAGAAGGAGTTCCCATGGGACCTGGACGCAGTAATGATGGACTCCTTCGTCCTTGTCCACATTTGCGATCCAGTACAACCGGGATTGATTTCCCGGAAGTCCCGGCAATTGCAAAGGTTTTGAGACCAGTCCCGCCTCTTCGATTGTTTCGCGGGTTGCAGTTTCGAGGTGGGTCTCATCGTTTTCTTTAGCACCCCCGATAGCCCACCAGTGCGGTTTTCCTCCACTGTTTTTTCGTTGTTCTCGGAGCAAGGCAACAAAGACTTCTCCCGATGGGCTTATTGCGAAGGGAAGGTTAACGCTTCCTCCTCCTCCAGGTTCGCGGAAGGCCCAGGAAGTGAATCCTTCGGGTCGAAGGCCCCATTCGACACGCCCATATCGCGTGTGACTTAGTGTAACCTTTTTGGCAGAAACCCTCCTTCCGTTGATGTAGACTCGCCATCCACCCTTTTGGCTTGCGTTTTTGATTTGAAACTTAGCCAATTTTATACTCCTTTTTGTGTGGTTTCTCTTTTTTCTTGAAGTTCAAAAAGAGGGGCAATAATTGCATTAAATTGGTCTTGTGTCAACAGACAAAAGTTTGTATATTTCGATCTTTCAAAGATTAAAATATTGAGGTTATAGATATTATGAGAAAACAAAATATTCATATTACAGGGGTCGCCGGGTTTATTGGCAGTCATTTGGCTGATGCGTTTGTTGCAGATGGCCATAATGTTTCCGGTTGCGATAATTTGGTCGGTGGATATTTGGATAATGTGAGTTCGGAGGTCGATTTTTATGAGATTGATTGTATTCGCCTTGATGTGATGAATAAATTGCTAAAAAATGTGGATATTGTTTATCACACCGCTTGTACCGCTTATGAAGGACTAAGTTCTTTTGCACCGAATTTTATTTCTTTGAATACTCTTGCAAATTCCGTCAGTGTTATTACTGCGGCTATTAATAATCGTGTGCGAAGGTTTGTTTATATGTCCAGTATGGCGAGATATGGAACTCAAGATGAAGTTCCGTTTAGAGAGGATATGATTCCGAAGCCACAGGATGTATATGGCGTTTCTAAGCTAGCTTCGGAACAAATTTTAAATGTACTTAGCGATTTGCATGAAATGGAATCTGTTATTGCCGTTCCTCATAATGTGATAGGTCCTCGTCAAAAGTATGATGATCCGTATAGGAATGTGGCTTCAATTATGATTAATCGTATGCTTCAGGGTAATCAACCTGTCATTTATGGTGATGGTTCTCAAATGAGGTGTTTTTCGTTTATAAATGATGCATTGGACCCACTTGTTAAAATGGGTTTTGAAGATAATGTGGTGGGCGAGGTGATAAATATTGGTCCGGATGAGGAATTTGTGACTATTAATGATTTGGCTCGAAAACTCGCGGATTTACTGAATTTTGATTTAAATCCCATTTATGTTCCCGGACGACCACTTGAAGTGAAATTTGCAACTTGTTCCGCAGATAAGGCTCGAAAGCTTTTGGGTTTTGAAACGTCCTATTCTTTACGGCAGGGGCTTCAGGAAATGATTTATTATGTTCGTCATAGAGGTACGAAGCCTTTTGATTATTCGAAAATCCCGATTGAAATTCGTTCCAAGTTGCCTGTTACTTGGGATAAAAAATTGATTTAGTTTTTGCTTTGATCAAATGAAAAATTGTTTGCTCTTTTTGTGTTGCAAAGATATTTTTAAAGTGTTCACTTTTTAATTTTAAAAACCGTGAAAAAAACCTTGTTTTCTGTGATTTTTTTCGTTTTGTCGTCTTTTACCGTGAATGCGGCGGAAATTCCTGATAGAAGCAGTATTTCCGATTGGTATATTAAAGATTTTCAGACTGAGATCGTTGTGAATAGTGATCGTTCTCTTGATATCGTTGAAAATATAGTGGCCGATTGCGGGAATTTACCGAATAAACACGGAATTTATCGAATTATTCCAAAAAGTGTCGAGAGAGCCGGGCGAGTGATTTCTCTTCCCTTCAAATTAAAAAGTATTTCCGATTTTTCGGGAAATAAGCATCCTTTTGATTCGAGTTTTGATTTTTCAAACAATACGCAAATTTTAAAAATCGGTGACGCCGAAAAGACCGTGAGCGGGGAAAACGATTATAGAATCGAATATAGTATGGGTAATGCCGTTTA
>CAYODN010000090.1:0-4712 GCA_964402735.1 uncultured Candidatus Peribacteria bacterium
GCTTCAATAAAAAAAGCCCTTAAACCTAAGAAATACAATGTTAAACTACTTAAAACAAATCTGGGCGTCAAAATCACTCAGAAACAAAATTCTCTTCACGGTAGGCATTTTGATCGTATATAGGATGCTTGCACATATTACGGTTCCCGGAGCATCACTGGAAGCTTTAAACCAACTCAGTCAAAGTTCGGAAATTTTACAAGTATTCAGTCTTCTCACAGGTGGTGGAACTGAAAATTTTTCGATTATCCTAATGGGACTTTCTCCCTATATCAACGCGTCAATCATTATTCAACTTTTAACAGTTGTTATTCCTAAATTCGAAGAACTCTCAAAAGAAGGAGAACAAGGCAGAAGAAAGCTAAACCAATACACAAGATGGCTCACTTTCCCTCTCGCCTTCTTGCAATCATACGCGATGATTCTTCTCTTAAACTCACAAGTTCAAGTACCTATTATTTCCGATATATCAAATCCGGGAATTGTTCTACCTATAATGCTTACAATCACCGCAGGTACCGTTTTACTTATCTGGCTTGGTGAGCTCATCTCGGAATACGGAATCGGAAACGGCATATCAATGATAATCTTTGCATCAATCGTCACAAATATTCCGGCTCTCGTAGGCCAAACACTTCTTCTTGCACAACAGGACGAAACAAAGCTTATCCCTTTTATATTCACTGCTTTAATCACAGTTATACTATTAATTGTAGTTGTATTGGTCACCGAAGGTGAACGACGAATTCCGCTTACATATGCGGGAAGAGGCGCACAAAAAGGACAACAAGCCTACCTTCCGATGAAAGTTAATCAAGTTGGAATGGTTCCGATTATCTTTGCGGTAGCACTTGTTACATTTCCCGGAATCCTGGGACAATTCATGCAAGCTGCAAAAAGTGAATCCGTAAGAGCCATCGGCGACACCTTGACTTCTCTGTTTACAGCTGGGACAACTCTTTATTTAATCACATTTTTTCTCCTTATTTTCGGTTTCACATATTTTTATGTATCAATCACTTTCAACCCAAAACAAGTAGCTGAAAACATTCAAAAAAGAGGTGGATACATCCCTGGAATTCGTCCGGGCGAACAAACCGAGAAATATTTACACCAAACATCAAGAAGACTCACCTTCTTCGGAGGTCTGTTTATAGCTTTTATCGGTGTTTCACCAATGCTAATCCAACTATTTTTCGACACATCATCAATGGGTTCCGTTCCCCTACTTATTTCCGGAGCGGGATTACTCATTATCGTAGGAGTAGTTCTTGAACTAAACAGACAAATCAACGCCCAACTAGTAATGCACGATTACAAAAAATTCTACTAAGAATTTTGACTAAACAAACAAAGAATAAAAGATTAAAATTGGGGCGAACGTCCCAATTTTTTTAACTCAATAAAATAATTTATGGATTTAATACTCTTCGGAATGCAAGGATCCGGCAAAGGCACACTTGGCAAAGCACTTGCAAATCATTTTGGAATGTCTATGTATGAAGCGGGAGAAGCAATGCGAACACTCGCGAAAGAAGACAGCCCCCTCGGACGAAGGATCAAAGATATCCTCGAAAGTGGAAATCTCGTGGAAAATGAAATAGTAATGGAAACCGTAAAAGATTTCATTGAAAAAGCGGATAAAACAAAAGGAATAATCTTCGATGGTATTCCAAGATCAGTGGAACAATCAAAAAGTTTGATGAACTTACTCGATTCACTTGGAAGAGAATATAGGGCTTTTCATCTGGAAATAGATGAAGAAACCGCACTTCGAAGACTGACTACCCGAAAAATGTGCAAAATCTGCAAAGCCATATACCCAGCCGACTACACAAAAGACACCTGTGAACAAAAAACGGAAAACGGCGAATGCGGAGGAGAACTCTACACCAGGTCCGACGATGTTCCGGAAGCTATTACAAAAAGAATTGAAATATTCAAAAACTCGACTATCCCCGGAATGAATTTATTCAAAGACAAGCTTATTGTTATGGATGGTCGTCCACCGATCGAGCCGGTTAGAATCGAAGCGATAAAATTATTAAGCGAAATTTTAAAATAATGAAAGCAAGCATAAAAACACCAAAGGAAATAGATTCAATGAGAAAAGGCGGAAAAATTCTTGCCGAAACTCTGGATTTTGTATGTTCAATGGCAAAACCGGGCATTTCAACTTTCGAACTCGATAAAATGGCCGAAGAATTCATTCGTTCAAAAAAAGCCATACCGGCCTTCAAAGGATTTCACGGATTCCCCGCCACTCTCTGCACCTGTGTAAATGATGTGATTGTTCACGGAATTCCGAAACAAAATGAAATTCTGAAAGAAGGAGATATTCTCAAAATCGATTGCGGAGTAATTTTCGACGGACTTTACACGGACTCGGCTCGCGCAATTACGATTGGAGAAGGTTCGGATGAAAAAAACCGACTAATCAAAACAGCAAAATTGGCTTTAAAAAGAGCGATTTCAATAGTAAAAGCCGGCACAAAAACCAGCGAAATCGGAAAAATAATCGAGGATACGGTTGAAAAAGAAGGCTTTAAAATAATATACGACCTCACAGGCCACGGTGTTGGAAAAACCCTGCACGAACCGCCGGTTGTCTTCAATTATTACAACAAAAAAGAAGACCAAACATTAAAAGCCGGGATGACAATCGCAATCGAACCGATTTTTTCCGTTTCCACACACAAAATGCAAACAGAAAGAGACAAATGGACAATCACAACCGTCGATGGAAGTGACGCCGTACAAGTTGAACACACCATCCTGGTAAAAGAAAACGGCGCCGAGATACTTACGCCATCAAAATTAGCAGATTAGTAAGCCAAAAAATAAAGATTAAAAAATTCTCATAAATACCATAATTTTTTATTTGAAAATTACAAAAAATTTCAAATAAAATCTATTGCAACATTAAAATATTTTATGTAGAATCCAACCGCTTTTTAAATTAAGGGCATCCAAATGGGCAAAGACGACATCATAGAAGTTGAAGGAGTGGTACTGGAAGGCCAAAGAAATGGCTTTACGGTCAAACTTCAAGACGAACGTGTAATTTCGGCTCACCCATCGGGAAAAATGAGAAAGAATTTTATTAAAATTCTTCCCGGCGACAAAGTAACCGTAGAATTAAGCCCTTACGACCTAAACAAGGGTCGAATCACCTATCGACATAAATAACGAAATCAAATGAAAGTACGAGCATCAGTAAAACCGATTTGCAGCAAATGCAAAGTAATAAGACGAAGAAACGGAGCCGGGAAATCCGTAATCCGAGTAATCTGTCCTTCAAGCCCAAAGCACAAACAAAGACAAGGCTAAATTAAGCCTTCGTTTTTGCGTTTTTCTTAAAACAAAAAACGGGACTTAAAAAAATTTATACACTTAATTACACACAAAAATGGCACGAATAGCTGGAGTAAACCTGCCCGCACAAAAAAGAATAGAAGTCGCTCTCACATACATTTATGGGATCGGCAGAATATTAAGTAAAAAAATTCTCGACGAACTAAACATCAACAAAGATATCAAAGTAAAAGACATGACCGAATCGGACTTGGACAGATTAAGAGAAGCTATCGACAAAATACCAACCGAAGGCGATCTTAAGAGAAAAGTTCAAATGGATATCAAAAGGCTTCAAGAAGTTGGATGCTACAGAGGTTTCAGACACACAAGAAGACTACCCGTAAGAGGACAAACCACAAAATACAACTGCAGAACTCTAAAGGGTAAAAAGAAAACAGTCGCCAACAAAAAAATCGCAACAAAATAATCCATAACATAATGACAGAAACAGAAAAAAAGACGCCGGAAGTAGCGGAATCCAATGAAAAATCGGCTAAAAAAACCAAGACAACAAAAAAAATCCGAAAGCACGTAACTCTCGGAAATGTTTATGTTCAATCGACATACAACAACACGATAGTAACGATATCGGATTTGGACGGAAACGTAATCACTTGGAGCTCTGCCGGATCCAGCGGATTCAAAGGCGCAAGACAAGCCACCCCATATGCGGCTCAAGTCGCGGCTGAAAACGCAACCGAAAAAGCCAAAGTTTACGGACTTGAAAAAGTAAACGTTTTTGTAAAAGGTTTGGGAAGCGGAAGAGAACAAGCCATCAGAGGCCTTGTTGCAAAAGGATTGGAAATCGTTTCAATCAACGATGTCACTCCTATCGCACACAATGGCTGCAGAAAAAGAAAAGCACGAAGAGTATAATTTTATTTCCTTATTAATACAGTAAACTATGTCACGATATCGAGGACCACAAACCAGAATTTCAAGAAGCCTTGGAGTAATGGTGTTCACAAACGGACAAAGCAAAGTTAAAGCCTTTCAAAAGAAAAACTACAAACCCGGAATGCATGGACAAAAACATTTCGCAAAAGCATCCGAGTTTGGAACTCAGCTTAAAGAAAAGCAAAAAGTGAAATACCTATACGGAATCACTGAAAAACAATGTAAAAATGTATACAAAAAAGCTATAAAAAGCGTCGGAAACACGGGACTTGTGTTTATGCAAATGCTCGAAAGAAGACTCGACAATGTTGTATACAGATCCGGAATCGCTCAAACAAGACCTCAAGCCAGACAAATGGTATCTCACGGTCTTATTATGATAAATGGCAAAAGAGCAAAAACTCCATCTATACTTGTAGAAGAAGGAGATAAATTCGAAGTTGTAGGAAAGAAAAAAG
>CAYODN010000091.1:0-4694 GCA_964402735.1 uncultured Candidatus Peribacteria bacterium
CGTGAATGTCGATTAAGTGGAAATTTTTGTTGACAATTTGTGTCGATTTCTGCTATTATATTTCTGTATAAGGACATAATTGTCCTTTTAAAGAAATATTATGAGGTTTATTGATTTTCAAAATAAGTTGTCTATTTATCCTATATTTTCACTGCAAGATGTGAGAAAAGTGTTTAGTGACTTTTCTTATAGACAATTGGATCGTTGGGAAAAGAAGGGTTATTTGAAGAAGGTGAAGAGAGGTTTTTATTGTTTTGGGAATCACTCTGTTGATCAGAGTTTTCTTTTTTATGTGGCAAATAAAATTTATGCGCCATCCTATATATCTTTGGAAATGGCTTTAAAATATTATGGTTTGATACCTGAAGAAATTTTTCAAATAACTTCTGTCGGGACAAAGAAAACAAGCAATTTTGAAACTTCTGTGGGTAATTTCAGTTACAGACGAATTAAGCCAAACCTTTATTTTGGTTATATACTGGTTGATTTTGGTCAACAAAAGATACTTTTGGCGGAAATTGAAAAAGCTATTTTGGATTATTTGTATATTCATTCAAATCTTAAAACGATAGAAGATTTTGAGGGAATGCGCGTGAACTCTGAAGAGTTTCGAGCTCGAATTAACTTGGAAAAATTTCATGAATATTTAAATAATTTTGGCAATAAAGCTTTGTCAAAGAGGGCAAATGTATTTTTAACCGCTATGCAAAATGATAACACTTGATCAAATTTTGGCTTTTTATCCGGATAATTTAAGAGCTTTCAAAGAAAGTATCTTGAAGGAATATTTACAATATAAGATTTTAAACAGCATTTTTAATAGTGAGTATGCTAATAAGTTGGCTTTTCTTGGCGGTACGGCGCTTCGTATTGTTTATGGGAGTACGCGTTTCTCAGAAGATTTGGACTTTGATAATTTTGCACTGACTGAAGCTGAATTTACCGCTTTGAGTTTGGTTGTTCAAAAAGATCTAATTCTTGAAGGTCTTGATGTAGAGGTAAGTACGGTTACTAGAAATGCTTATAGAATTAAAATTCGTATTCCAAAGTTGCTCTTTGAGTCCGGACTTTCGGCAATGGCGGAGCAACGAATTTTGCTTCAGGTTGATACTGTGCCACAGAATTTTGAGTATGAACCCGATAAACCATTGCTAAATAAATTTGATGTGTTTACCCAGATAAATGCGGTTCCCAAAGATTTGTTGCTTTCTCAGAAGATTTTTGCATCTCTAAATCGCAAGCGAATTATGGGGCGAGATTTTTTTGATATTGTTTTTCTTCATGGCATTGGTGCTAAGCCGAATTTTGCCTATTTAAAGAAGAATATCGATATTGATAACGGGAAGGATTTGAAAAAATATTTATTGGAAAAGACCGCTAATTTGGATTTTGAGGACTTGTCCAAGGATGTTGAGCCACTTCTTTTTGATCCGAGAGATAGGAAGAAGGTCTTGTTGTTTAGGGAGTTTCTTGGGCAGTGGTTATAAACGATTAATTAGATGTTTTCTTCACCACGGAAGAAACTAAACTAAGGTCTTTTACTCCTACACGAAAAAAGCGGCTTAATTATTATTTAAGTCAAAATTTTTTTAGTGGCTCACGGGGCCGGATAGCGGTTGAGCTCAACAATAAGGGGTAGTTTCACTGGAATTTGTGGCTAATAAAAAAGTGTCGTAATTTCAGTGTCAGAATTTGTTAGGAAACCCAGAGTAATCTCTTTTATTATTTTTGCATTATTTGGATAGATTTTATAAATATGATCCTTAACCGTGATGTAGATATATGTACCATCATAAAAAAGGAAATTTACATAAGCTGGGCCCAGATCAATTTTATTCATTTCGTAAATTTTATTCTCAGAATTGTACTTAAGGAAAGTAATGTCTTGGCCACCTCCTATTACAAAAAGGTCCTTTTCAGGAATGTGCATTGCGCCATAAATTGAGCTGCCAAATATTTTTGTAGGATCAAAAGTGTATTTTAAAATATTGATGTTTTTCTTTGGTTCAACAACTATAATCTCCGGAGTGTAAGAAGACTTGTCGTTGTCATATCTCCTTGAGATTATTATGAATCGACCTTCTTTATATCTAACTTTAGCGCCATATTCAGTACCAAATTGATTTTTTGAGATGAGCTCTTGTGATTCATCAGTTTCTATATTGTATACTAATAGTGGCACAGCGCTTCCAATACCTTCCCCGCAGGGCCAATAAAAGATTCTATTATTTTCAGAATCGTACTCACTACATCCTGAATTCCAGGATAGTAATTTTTCTATAGCATCATTTTTTATTGCTTCAAGTTTGTTTGAAATTGAATCATAAAAGAAATATCGGCTGGAAATAACTTCATAACCATACATGCCTTCTGATTCAATAGTGTTAAAAATTGATATTTTGAACTTGGTGTTGTCGGTAATCGAAACCGATGCATAAATAATTTCTGATTCTTGAATGGGATCAATTTCTATTTTTTCTAATTTTTTATTTACGATATCGTAGTTAAAAAGTTGTGTCCCTTTTCTGAATAGTAATACAGGGGGATTATTTGTGTATGAATTAGCCGCTAAAAGTTCATAATCTTCCGTAAGGATTTCAGTGTAAGTTCCGGTTTCGATATTTAAAGTGCCAAAAGGATTATCGGTTCGGCTAAAGGCAATTTCGGTATTAGTTGCGATTATTATTGGGTTGGGCTTAAGGCCATCAATATATGAACCTCTTTCTCCAGAATCCTTCAAAGCTTTTATTCTGTAGAGCATTTCTGCTACTTCTTTTCTAGTCATTGGTTCACCAGGCCCAAAATTGTATGTAGGATTTGTAAAATCGCTTTCGACTTTCATTCCCGACCAATCTGCATTAAATGTTGTAAAGTGATTTGTTCCTACTAAATTTGAACCCATTGCACTTTCAAAATATGGTTTCCACCAAGTATTATCCGTAATTTTTGCTATATCATAAGGAGTTTCAAATATGCCCGATTGAGCTGGTATTTCTCCATCGTTAAATTCTAGTATTGCCATTTTGATAGCTTCAACTCTATTTACACATTGTTCCGGCTTGAATGATCCGTCGGAATATCCATTGATGGTTTTGCGTGCCCGGCCTGCAAATACATATTGTGTGTACCATTCGCCATTCGGAGTGTCACTAAAGAGGTCTGTTTCATATGAGAATATATCAACATTGAGGGTGTTAAATAGCATTTTTAAGAACTCGACTCGGTTTACACATACGTTTGGTCTAAAAGTGCCATCTGGATAACCATTTATTATTTGGTTTTGCTCCATCCATTCAATGGCAGTCTTGTAATATGTGTTTTCATTTACATCTGTGAAGTTTGAATTAGCGAAGCTTGTGGATGTGAATAATAAATAGGCTAGAATTGTGAGTGTTATTCTTTTCATTATTTGGTTGGGTTATTTTTTTCAGTTTAACCTTTTTAATTATTAAATCCAATTGTTAACAAATTCTTTTTATTGAAGTTTTTATTGCCAGAAGCAATTAATTTTTCTGTGATAAAATCGTGGTTTAATTAAATAAACTATTTGTTTCTCTTTTTCGGTTTGTGGTCGTTTGAATATGTAGGTACTTTTAAGTATTCGTTACTTTTGTAGTAAAAGGATAAGAGTTAAGATTAAGAATTAGGTAAATTTGCTATATGAAATAAGCGAAGCTTTTGTATTAGCCTTAATTCTTTTTCTTAATCTTTTCCTAAATTCTAAAATTTGCTTGCAAATTTATGGCTCTCCTTGTTGGACGAGTTTTTGAATTGAATTTTTTTTTGGGTAACGATAAAGTTATGCTGGGGATTATTTTAGAAAATCTAAAAGTTCAACTTTAACCTTTTTTAGGGGATACAATGAAGCGTGGTAAATATGAATCTCGGGAGTTTGATTGGTTTTTTTTACTGCATTCCTCTCTTGAATATATAGACTTTTATGGGGTGATTGTTCCAGTCATTTTTTGTTAAAATGGTTTTTAATTGGTCAATTTCGTGCTCGTCTCTGCTTACAATGAATAAACTCGGTTTATTAAGCGTGCCTAATTTTTTATACCAATTTTTCACTTTTGTTAAATAATTATGACTACTATACGGATAGGGTTCTGAGTCTAAATAAGCTATTTGCAATAGTCCGTAATCGATCATTACTTCAACTTCATCGACTACATAAAAATTAAATTTTTTTGAAATTTTTATGTAGTCGCAGTCTGCAAAATATCCTATTTCAATATTTTTTTGTTCGCAGAATGGAATAAAATAATTGTTTACGAAATAAGATTTTCCCGTATGAGTTGGCGCTATCATATATACATCAAATCCTTGTTTTAGATTCTTGAGAATTTTTAGGGATAGATTCATTAATTTTTCTTAGATTGATAAATAAACTTTACTTTTGTTGCTGAATTTTTTCAATGTATTTCGCGACTTTATAATGGCAAAAATGCTTACTTTGTACTTTTGTCCAAATCATTGAGGCATATTTAAACTTATCGAAATAATAAGGCTTTTTTAAGTGCCGATAACAGTCTTCCAGTGGGGGCGGATAGTGGCTGTTTGCCTTTGGCAAACTCCCTTGGAATCTGCGTTCACTCGCAAATGGAAAAGCAAGCTTTTCCGCTTGGCTCGCTCACTTGATTCCGCGAACCTCCGGTTCGCATCCGGCCACTTAAACAATAAAAAATCCCCGAACA
>CAYODN010000092.1:0-4620 GCA_964402735.1 uncultured Candidatus Peribacteria bacterium
ATCACTTTTGTCATATACACGGAAACGATTTTTTTATCCTCCTCACCCTCCGCCACAGATTTTAAATTCGAAAGTTGGCTAGCTAGAAGGGAAATATCATCAATAGTTTTTTGTGAAACATTATCCGAAACCACTATATTCACCATCACCTCACCGGTTCTTTTTCCTTCACGAATATAAAGAGAACGAAAATCGCCCTCGCCGTTGCCGAAATTAAAAGGAATAAACCCGTGGTCCTTGGAAAATTTGCGAACCAAAGCGACGATAGCGATTGAAAACTCGGACTCGAGATAGCACCTCTTAAGATCAAGAATATCGAATTTTCGATTTGGCGCGTGCATACCAAGCGTGAAATTTTTATCCGCATCATATCCGAAAGAAAACTCCATCTTGTTTCGATAGAAAAAATTATCTTTTGAAGGGATTATTTCGGATACTTTAATATCTTTAAATCCGCCAATCCTCGAAAGGCAATCCTCAATATGCGATTTTTTTATATCAACTTGTTTGTCGTAAGGAATTTCCTGCATTTGGCATCCTCTGCAAGTGCCAACATATTCACATCTCGGAGTGATTCGATCCTCGGAAGGCTTCAAAATTTCGATCAATCGAGCCTCCGCATAGTTTTTTTTACTTTTAAACACATAGGCAGATACTGTATCGCCCGGAAAAGCGCCTTCCACAAAAATTTTAAGACCATCGATTTCTCCGATACCTCCGCCCTCGAAAGCAAGCGCGGAAATTTGAAGCTCAACGGTATCACCCCTTTTCACTTTCTTTTCATTCATAAAAATTCATTACCGGATAAAAATTTACACTGTTTTTTCCTCGAAATTTTCCCTGAAAAACCACTTTATGATATTCCAGTTGTTGTTTCTGGGAAGAAGAGTATATGCCTGATTTTCGTTCATACAATTCGGAATCGCCGTGCCGGAAGCTTTCGCCGAAGCGATTTTTGCCTCGCATTGTTCCCGAGTTGTATATGGCGGAACATAAAGCACATTTCCCGAAGACATTACATTATTTGAAACGATATCAAAGCCTTGGTATTTAAAATAGTAGGCGATAGCCTCATCAAAGCCCACATCCGTTTCCACTTTTGAAAGAACTGCCTTCGCGATTTTATAAAAAGTATCGGCGTCCCCGAATCCGAAATTTTTGGCTTTCTCTTGAAGAGCCTCAAGTATCATTTGTTGTCTTTCAGCACGGGCGAAATCAGATGAAGTGTGTCTTGTTCGTGCAAGACGAAGCGCCTCTTTTCCTCCCAAATGATAATCTCCGGGTTCATAATGAAGAGTACCCTCCACTCCATTGTCTACGGTGCGATAAGTGGGATCGATTACGGCTTTTTCGAGCGTGATATCTATTCCTCCGATCAAATCGATCACATCGATAAACGCATACATATCAATCAAAATAAACTTGTCGAGTTTATAGCCGGTCATTTCGGAAAGCGCTTTTTTCAGCTCATCCATGCCATAAAAATAACCGAAAGAATTAATCTTTCTGCCGTTGTAAAAAAGATCTCTCGGAATACTTATCATTTTAATCTTTTTCGTTTTCTCATCAATGTGCGTAAAAATCATCGTATCCACAAGATTTCCATGTTTTCCCGCGATAAGAATATTGAAAGAACCTTCCTCGCTCAAAGCTTCATCGGAGTAGACGGGGATTTCATCAGGAATCTCTATTGTTTTTTTTTTCTCCTCCGGTTCGAAGTAGAGGAGGTTTTCGGAATTCGTGCCGTTTGGAGCCACAATATTCACAACACCCGTGGCCTTTTCAATCACAATCGAACTAATATGCACATCAGCGCTATCGAAAATTTTATAATAAATTCTTATATTATCCTCTTCAGGGGTTTCCGAAATCTTAAGCCCATTTTCCTTTAAAGAAAGCTGAAAACCTTTATCCGCTACGAGTGCGGCAAGTTTCTCTTTTTGATTTTCCACCTCAAGGGCGATTCCCGAAAGAGAATTTAATTTTTCTAGAAATGGTAGAAGTGAAACGGACAAATCGCTTGCGATAATTTTGTTTTTCGTATCGGAAAAATCAAGGAGAGTTACCGAAAGATCGCTGTCATTGATTGTTATTTGTGCGAGCTTATCGGAGTTTTTATTTAAAACGAAAATGTCGCTTACCGAGTCTGAAATCTCTGAAAACGAAAAGCCCTTGGATTTCATAAAATCAACAACATTGCTTGCGATAAAAGCATCGGAAACACTTTTTCTAAAAGCCTTAAGATTATCGGAATTTTCGACTATCAGGTCTTTGTTTTTCCGCATGTATTCAACTGAAAACGCTTCAAGTTCTTCTATCGTGGAAAAGTTTTTTTCGGTTCTTTCAAGCGGGCTTTTGTAAATAAATTCGCCCTCTTTCTTATCAAGATAATATTTCAAAATTTCCGTCTCTCCGGAAAAGTAGGAAATTTGGCAGATATTTTCATTGTTTACAAATTCACTTTGAGTCAAAGAATTCTGGGTCAAAAAAGTTTTTAATGTTTCGGACGTGGAAAGTTTTGAGAGAAGATCCTGTGAAATATTCACAAGCTCGGTTTTCTTGGCGTTTTGTCCGAGAAAATCCACATATTTAAACATTTGAAGTTGTAGCTTGTCTGTATTGGTATCCGTTTCACCGCTTGATGGCTCTTCCTCAACATTGAAATAATTTTTTTCAGGTAAAAGAAGCCTCTTTCTCATCTCGTTCATATCGTTTCCAAAAGCCATATTCGCCTCGCGAACCATTCCGATTTCTTTTATCATCGAACTGTTTTTATCGGAAAAATTCGATACCTTGTAGGACAAAGCGCTTACTTGAAGTAGAACAAGTACCAAAATCACGAGAATCGAAATAGCAAAGAGGTTTTGTTTGCTAAAGTTTCTGCTGAAAAATCCCACGGTATAAATTGGTTAAATTTTTATTTTTGGAGCGGGTGACGGGAATCGAACCCGTGTCTTTAGCTTGGAAGGCTAAAGTAATAGCCATTATACGACACCCGCTACTTGTTTAAAGCAAATGCATATTAATTAATGTTTTTCATAATTTCAAGATAAATTTGCAAAGAAAATACAAAGCCCTCTATAATCGAAAAAAACAAATTACATTATGCCTAAAAAGAAAATTATCATTGTAGGTGCCGGTCCCGGAGGCCTTACAGCTGCGATGCTTCTTGCACATAGAGGTTTTGAAGTGGAGGTATTTGAAAAAGACCCGAAAGTGGGCGGTAGAAATCAGACCATTGAAGAACAGGGCTACAAATTCGACACCGGCCCGACTTTTCTTATGATGAAATATATTTTGGACGAAGTTTTTGCGGAAAGCGGAGAAGACGTGGAAAAGCACCTTAAGTTTAAAAAACTTTCACCGATGTATAGCCTCCTTTTCAAGGACAAAGAGATTTCCGTTTACGATGAATATGAAAAAATGAAAGCCGAAATAAAGCGCGTATTTCCCGGAGAAGAAGATTCTCTTAAAAAAATGCTGGATTATGAGAAAAAACGATTCGCACGGCTTATGCCTTGCCTTCAAAAAGATTACACTTCGTTTACAAGATTTTTTAATAAGGATTTCATCAAGGCTTTGCCACATTTTTCTCTTGGAAAATCAATGTTTGAGGAGCTTGGAAAATATTTTCGCCCCGATGATTTAAGGCTTACATTCACCTTTCAGTCCAAATATTTGGGAATGTCCGCTTGGGAGTGCCCGGCCGCTTTTATGATGATTCCTTATATAGAACACGCTTTTGGAATCTATCACGTGGAAGGTGGACTCTCCGCGATTTCGGAAAAAATGGCTGAGCTCGCAATGAAAAAAGGCGCTAATTTAAGGCTTTCAAGCCCCGTGAAAGAGCTTATTCTTGAAGGAAAAAAAGTGAAAGGAGTACTTCTTGAAAACGGTGAAAAACATTTTGCCGATGAAGTGATTATGAATGCGGATTTTGCTTATTCAATGGCAAATATCGTGCCGAAGAACACTTTGAAAAAGTACTCAAAAGCCCGCCTCGAAAAGAAAAAATATTCCTGTTCGATTTTTATGATTTATCTTGGCGTGGATAAAGAGTACGACACACCCCATCACCAAATCGCATTCGCAAAAGATTACAAAACCAATGTAAGGGATATTTTCAATGATTTGCGCCTCTCAAAAGACACTTCTTTTTATGTGAGAAACGCTTCGATAAACGACAAAACATTGGCTCCAAAAGGCCACAGTGCACTTTATATTCTCGTTCCCGTTGCAAACAATAAATCCAAAATCGATTGGGAGAAAGAAAAAGACTCTTTCAAAGAAAACGTTCTTGATTTGATTGAGGAAAGAACGGCCTACAAAGACCTTCGAAAACACATAAAATTTGAAAAAGTGATAACCCCTGCGGATTGGGAAAACGATTACAATGTGTTTTTTGGAGCTACTTTCAATTTGGCGCATTCGCTTAATCAAATGCTCTATTTCAGGCCAAGAAACAAATTCGAAGAACTCGACAATCTCTATTTGGTCGGCGGAGGTACACATCCCGGAAGCGGCCTTCCCACAATCTACGAATCCGCAAGAATCAGCGCAAATATGATTTGCAAGAAATACGAAATTCCCTTCGAAACCAAGAATTTCTACGTTTAAAAT
>CAYODN010000093.1:0-4561 GCA_964402735.1 uncultured Candidatus Peribacteria bacterium
TTCGATAGTTCAACATCTTTTTTATCCATTGTCGGACCTTCGATTTCGTACTGTTGTACATTTCTGACTTCCAGATTTTTTCCCTTGTATTTCGCGGTTTTTATTTCATCACCAAGCTCAATTTTTTTTCCTCTTTTTATCGCGTTTTTAATTTGTTTTTCATCAGGTATTTCTTTTCCATATTCAACATCTATTTTTTGAGAGATTTCATATTGTTTCCATAATTCTTCCCAAGCTTCTTCGTCTATTTGTTTATCCAGAGTGTTTTCGGAATCAACCGTTGAAAGAGCCTCGGAGCTTTCTTTTTTTTCTGAATCGTCTTTAATTGAGATTAGTGCTGTACTAAGTGTTTTTTTCAATTCCCAGTCCAAGTTGTTTGCGCTTTTTTCAAATAGTTTGTTTATTTCTTTACTCGCCATTTCGAGATATGTTTTTTCGAGATTTTCTTTTGTGAGGCCCTTTTGGAAAAGTAATGAGTTTATATCATCCATTTTCATGATTATTCCGCCTTCAAACATATTTGAGTTTGGCGAAATGATTTTAAACTGTCTTTCCGGAATGTTTTTGTCTTCCTCGGAGCTTAAAATTGTAATTTGGCTTTCTGTGAAGATGTTTGCTTTCTTTGCGAAATCAAGTTTTTGAAGTGCTCTTGCGTGGGAGTCTACGTTTTCAGGAGCAAGGTTTATTATAGAAGATATTGTTTCCATATTCATGATAGCGGTTTCTATGTCTCCATCCATAATTGCCTGATCGAAGCCTTTTATTAGCGTGTTAGTGTCGTTTTGCGAATCTTGATCCAGTATGTTTTTGGCGTTTCGGAAAATTTCTTGAGCTCTTTGATTTAGTCTTTTTAGTTCTCTTTCGTTTGCTTTTTTCGCTTCTTCAAGCTTTTTTTCGGGGTTTTCTTTTGTTTCTGCGGTGTTTTCATTTTCTTTAGGGTTTTCGTTTTGACCTGAAGGCAAGCTCAAATCAGCTGAAGGAACAATTCTGAATATTAATTTTTGTTCTTTGAATTTAAACATTTTTTGTTTTTATTATCCTTGTATTATAACATTTTTCTTGGTGTTTTTGAAGAGAATATTGACAGAAAAAATTTTTGTAATAGTATCTTTGGACAAGGTGCGTTTTGCCTTTATCAAAAGGAGGAGCTTGGATGTCTAAAGAATTCAAAGTAATTGAGGCTGGCGGATGGGCAGTATTGATTGCGGTGGGTGATTGCGGTATCGATGCCGCGATGATTCACAAGGCAATGGACCCTTCTAATCCAGCTTCTCAAGAGCAAGAGGTGGGGACAACTAACCCGGAGGTGAACGATACCGAAGAAGGTAGCGATGAGTGAATTTTCGCTCTTCGCTCAAACAAAAAACATAGGGGCCGGTCGAAAACTTCGACCGGCCCCTATCAACATTAAATTAGTTTTTTATTCCTTGAATGGCTTAAAAATCACCGCAAAGGTTTTGAAAATAATCTTTATATCCATCCAGATCGACCAGTTTTCGATATAGTATCTATCGAGGCGGATTTCGTCTTCGAAATGCAGATCCGATCTGCCGGATACTTGAGGAAGGCCTGTTACGCCGGGTTTTATAGTGAGTACGAATCTGTGTCTGTCTTCGTATTTCGCCACTTCTTCCGGTAAATGTGCGCGAGGGCCTACAAGGCTCATTGTTCCCACAAGTACGCTGAATAGTTGAGGGAGCTCGTCTATTGATGTTTTCCTGATAAATTTTCCCACTCTTGTGATTCTGGGATCGTTTTGAATTTTAACAAGAGGTCCCTCTTTTCTGATGTTTTGGCTTGCTAGTGCGGTATATCTCAATGTGTCCGTTTTGTCTTTCATGGATCTGAATTTATAAAAATTGAATTGTTTACCTTTTTCGCCAACCCTTTTTACTCTTGAGCCGTTGTCCAATTTTGTGAAAAGAACCGGTCCCTTGGAGTCGATTTTTATGGCTATGGCTGTGGCTATCATTATTGGTGAGAGGATTATTAGTCCGAAAAATGCACCTGTAATGTCGAGTAGTCGCTTTGCAATTTTTCCCCAACCGTCGAGCGGCGTTGCTTTAAGCGATACAATCGGAATACCGTTGATTTCATCTATTTCCAGGCTTGCTCTTCTCACGTCGCTTAAACTTGGAATAAATTTGTATGTGATGTGTTTTAAATCGCAGAGGAAAAGAAGCTCTTCGCTTTTTTCGGGAGAAAGGGCTTTTGTGATTATGATTTCGTCTATTCTTTTTTTGTTTAAAATGTAGTTTATTTGGCTTGATTTAGCTATTGGTACTATGCCCGTGTTTGGGTTTTTTCCACCGACTGTGCCTAGAATTTTGTATGAAGGGTCTTTTTTAAGAAACTCCAAAAGTTCTTCGCTGATTTTGTTGTTTCCTATAATAAGGGTTCTTGTTCTACCTATTAATAGGCTTTTTTTGAGGTAATTTTCAAATCTTTTCAAAAGAACTCTAAGCCCTACTCCCGAAATGAGAGTGAGAATCCACGAAAGAGCGATTGTGAGCCTTGAAAACGGAAAGTTTCTAATAAAATAATAGTAGGAAATTATCGCCATCACCCAAACAATCCAAAGAAGAATCAATTTTGAAATTTCTTTGCCTAGCTTTTTGGTGGATTTGAAAGAATAGGCTTTGCCAAGCGCAAAAATCACTATTAAAAGTGCGCCGGCCTTGAAGGAGAAAAAGAGTTGCTCGAAAAAAGTGGGCAGTGTGCCTTCCGCAATTGCTACGGTATATGGAGCGAGCAGAATTCTTAAGTGGTAAGCCGCCATTACCGAAATTACCGTGAGCAGAAAATCGAGCGGTACTTTGATGCTTCCTAAAAAGATGTCCAGTTTTTTCATAATTTTTTTTCTTAAAACAAGTCGTATAAAAGCGCTATCATAAGCCGAGTTTTGTGCATCCTTGCGGAAGCGTGATCATCTTTCTAAAGGTCGATTTCGACTCAAGCGGAGAGAGAATTGTTTTAGAATTGGGGCAAAAACAATTCTTCCATCTCTCCTTGCAGCCGACAGGGTTTGCCTACCTTGCGGTCCCGGGTGGCCCGGGCTTTTCACCTTTCACCGTTTTCTTTCGAGAACGGTTAGTATTGTCTCTGTGGCACTTTCCCTACGGTGCGTTTTAGATATATCGCCCGTGATCCGCCGTTAGCGGTTGTCGTTTCCCATGCTGCTCGGACTTTCCTCCAAGTTTAAAAACTTGGCGATCACTCAAGCGCTTTTATATGGCTTGACACTTAATATAAATATTTTTCTTTAATTATTCAAGGCTTTTTCCTTCGTAAAGCTCGGTGGCCACTCCGTCTTTGCATTTTTCACTAAACGACTCGATTATCGCCTTTATTTCCTCGTCATGTTCGTATTTTCGAAGAATGAAAAGCATTGTTTCGTTGTCTTCCACGGGAAAGCCGTGTTTTTTAAAATTTTCGGTTAAAACGGGGTTTAACTTGTCGGTGTTTGTTTTAAGTATCGGTTCGAATTCAACTTTGCAATTCGTTTCGATGTTGGCATTGATGAAGGCGTTTTTTTCGCTTGGGTTCTCGGTGTTTGGGGTATTTGTTTTATCGTTTTTGTTCATGAAAAAAAACACGCCGATACCAAAAGCCAGAAGCAGTAAAAGGACGAGCGCAATAATAAGATATTTCTTTTTCATAAGCGCATTTTAATCAAAATCGGCCTTGAATCAAAGCGAAATTCTTATTTTTCACTTAATTTATTGAACTCTCTTTCAAAAAATTTCACCGCATTGAGGCATTCTTTTGCCTTTTGATTGGTGGGTTCGATTTGAAGTGTCTTTTTAAAAAGGAGGCCCGCTCTGTCGAAGTTTTTTTCGTTTAAATATAAAACGCCAAGATCGTTTAAAATAAGCGGATCATTTGGTGACATAAATAATGCTCTTTCAAGAAGGATAATTCCTTTTGTTTTATCTGAGTCGTGATAAAGGCTCCATCCAAGACACCTTAGAATTTCAGGATGGTTCGGGAAAAGTTTATCGGCTTCCATAAGATATCTCACCGATTCATTGAATTTATTAACACAAGAATATACAAATCCGAGAAGATAATTCGCATTTGCGCTGTCCGGCTTTTTTCTTACAGCTTGAATAAGTGCTTTTTCGGCATTTTCATATTTTCGAAGACTTAGATAATTGTCTCCGATTTCTTCGTAGGCTTCCACACAATCAAGATCGCCCAAAAGAATTCTTTCACAAAGCCTTATGGCCTCTGTGTGTTTGCCTTCGAATTTCATTTTATCGGCTTCCGATATCAAGGGATTATCGTATGTTTCTTCCATTTTTTATTTTTGTTTTTGTTTTGATTTCGCAAATAAATTCTTTTTGAATTTTTTGAAATCTTACAATTATAGCTTATTTCGGGGAGAAAATCAAATTTAAGCGAGGGGTAAAAATGGAAGGTGTTTTTTCGGGGGGGATTTTTTAATTTTTTTTTAAAACGTGATTGACTTTTTTGACTTAAAGTGTTTTTATTGGTTTCGTTTACATTCGCGCTTTTTAAAAGGAGGAAACGCGATGTATCAACGGTACTTTGACTATTG
>CAYODN010000094.1:0-812 GCA_964402735.1 uncultured Candidatus Peribacteria bacterium
AGGATTTGAAAAAATTTAAAGTGTCTTATCCATCGCTTTATTTCTGGGACAATAGCATTGGAGAATCCATGAAGGCCGAAGGCTATCTTTGGAGAACGGAATTTTCTCTTGATGACTTTGCAGGTGTAGATGAGCCTGAAATCGATTTCATCGTTTCATTGGTGGATCCGGACTTGGTGGAATCGGATAGCGAAGTGTTAATTTTTGTAACTAGAGATGCTAATACAAGCTTCCTTGTGGAAGGAAAGCTTGCAAAAATGAAAGATTTGCAGAAAATAGCTGCAAGCTTTAAAAACATTCAATGATAAATTTTCGAAGGCCAATTGTCGGACTTTCTCCTATGGATAGCGTTACGGATGCGCCTTTTAGAGAAATGATAGCAAGACATTCAACTCCGTCATTCATTGTGACGGAGTTTTCAAACGTGGAAGGACTGGCTCGTGGAGGTGTAAAAATGCTTCACGCTTTTTTGTACTCGGAAAGAGAACGGCCAATCATCGCACAAATTTATGGCGTTGAAATTGAGTCGTTTTATAAGGCGGCTATATTGTGCGCTTTTCTTGGCTTTGACGGAATCGATATTAATATGGGCTGTCCGATGAGTAAGGTGGCAAAGAGGGGCTCCGGGGCGGCGCTAATTAAAACACCGGAACTTGCGCGAAAAATTATTTTCACGGTGAAAGCTGCCGTAAAGGACTTTCAAAACGGCATTTCGCTTGAAGAGGCCGGAGTAAATCCGCTTCTCATCGATGATATTAAGACAATGGCCACTCTTCACGGAGAGATTCTTCGGGATAGGGAAATACCTGTTT
>CAYODN010000094.1:822-4556 GCA_964402735.1 uncultured Candidatus Peribacteria bacterium
AATCGGGTTTGATAAAGATATCGCTGAAAATTGGATGAGCGAACTTATACCCGCAAAACCGGACATGATTACAGTTCACGGAAGGACCCTAAAACAGCTTTACACCGGTAGAGCCGATTGGGATTCCATTCGGAGGGCTGCGCGCGTTGTAAGGGACGCTGGAATACTTTTTTTGGGCAATGGGGATATAACAAATATGGCGGATGCTTTGGAAAAAATTTCGCAATACGAAGTTGATGGAGTAATGGTAGGAAGAGCGGTGCAGGGAAATCCTTGGTTTTTCAGTGATCATAGCCCCTCGTTGGACGAAAGACTTGATGCGATCCTTGAGCACGCCGAAATACTTGCAAATATGTATCCTCAAATTTGGTTTATACATATTCGCAAGCATTTGGCTTGGTACGCAAACGGATTTCATGGAGCGAAAGATCTTAGAACAGAGCTTATTCGAGTGAATACTTTGGCGGATGTACGCGAAATTGTTGAACGTTTTCGAAAAAATCTTAAGGATTAGGCACATTCGAGCATTGGTTCGGGCTGACGGAATAGACGTTTTTCATAATCATAATATTGCTTTCTTTCGAGCGGTTCCCATTCTTTGTATTTTCGTATGATTTCGAGATCCAAGACTTCCTCGGATGCAATATTTTCCGCCCCCAGACAGGACGTAATTTCTCTGAACAGATAGAGGAAATCGTGTGTGTTGGATTTTAGGAATGGGGGAATATAGTCCTTTTCTGTGAATGTGCAATCCAGAGTTGCACCCTCGGTGTAAGCTCTTTGAAAGAGGATAATCATTTCGAAAAATCTGTGTTCAAAACCGGGGTTTAAAAGATCCATATAGTGGCAGAAAAGCCCTATTTCCCTTTCCTTCGAATACTTGCGAATTTTTTCTTGTATTTGTTCTTCGCTTAAATCTTCCGAAGCAGCTGGAGCGCAGGGTGAGAGATACAAATCTTCGATTTCTCGAATTTTTTCAGCTTTTGTCATATTTTTTCGGGTTATATTTATTGGCAGATTAAAAATAAAACGAAAAAAGGCGGAGAAATAATTCTTTCTAAAATGGCGTTGGTGTTTTGGCTTAATTACTTGCAAAAATTTTAAAAAATGTGTTGTCGGGGATTTAACAAATACTTGGAAGATTATTTTCAGAGTGAGTTTTTGATCGGCTGCTTATGAATACAAATTATTGTGATTTCCCAGAGTGACAAAAATCACAATGCTAAAATTTTGCTCTTGTTTAAAAATTATTCTTAAATCATAACCGGCATTTATCGATGATAGACCTTTGAATTTTCCTTGTAAGGCGTGGTTGTTTAGCTTTGCGGAAAAAGGATTATTTACAAAAAGTAAAATCGCTTCATCAATTTGTTGTTTTCTTGAATTATTTAGTTTTTGATATTTTTTTTCGAACAGGCGGTGTCGCAGTATTTTCATTGGTCTTCATACTTTTGAGAAATTCTTGTGCAGACGAATATGGACCGGAAATGTTTTCCCCTAATGCAAGCTCTTTGAGTACTTGACGAAGTTCCATTTGTTCTGAAACCGTGAGGCCGTTTTCGTCTCTATCGGAAATTATAGTGCCGATTTTGATTTTTCCTTCGGCAAAATCGTTTAATAAAATTCTTATTACTCCCGAAAGTGTCATACTGATTTCTTTGGCTTTCTTTTCAGCTTTTTGTTTTATTCTCTTGTCTAAAGAAAGGCTTGTTAGAAGTTGAGACATATTGTTTTTAGTTGTTTTAATTATTGTTTTTACCTGTAAATTATATGTATTTTATATGTTTTTGGGCATATTTTCAACTTTTTGTGAAATTTTCTGTTGTTTTTGCGTCAACAAAAAGTGTGCTTGATAACGCTAATGCTTTTTGGTATTAATTGATCTTATAATTAATCAAGGCAAATGAGACACAGAGAACTAGTTGAAGCCTGTTTTGCAAAAGCAAAACAAATTCATGACAAGATTACTGATGGAGGAGCTATTATCCACCAAGGAGCCGGGTTTGGCGATCTTAAGAACGATACGGAAATAAAACTGGACAAAGAAATCGGAGAAAAAATTCGAGATTTAATTTGGAAACAAACAAACGGAAAAGCAAACATTTCGGTTGAAGGTCTTGATACGAGAGAAGGAACTAATCCGAATTTATGGTTTTGCGTAGATCCGCTTGACGGTTCTTTGAATTATAGAAAAAGAGGGCTTTCACTAGGTGCACCTTATACATTTTGTGTGACTGTACTTGATAGATTTGAAAATGCGACCTTTTCTAATGTGATTTTGGGGGCAAATATGGATTTTAGGAATGGGGACACTTGGATTTCGGAAAAGCAAAAAGATGGTAATTATAGAACTTTATTTAATGGAATTGTGCAAAAGCCTTCGGATGCTACGATGCTTGACTTGGGATCGGATATTGTTGTCGGGGAAATGTATTATCCTTCAAACAGAAGGCTTATGGGTGATATTTTTGAGGCACAAAAAGGTTATCTTAGAAGTTTCGGATCAGCTGCATGGGAAATTGCAAGCGTGGGGTCGGGTCAAGTACTTGCGCACATTTGTGATCAACAAAAACAGCATGAATCGGGAATGGGATATGCAGTTGTGAAAGGAGCCGGAGGTGTTGCGTTGAATTTTAAGGGTGAAGATTTAGGGAATACACCGTTTAATTTCAAATCACAAAACGATGTGATTTTTGCCGGAAATGAATTGATTGGTGAGGAGATAGTGAAAAGAATTTCGAGGGTGCTTCGAGGGTAGTTTTTAAGGATTTTTCGAAGTGCCTCGTTCGAGGATGTTAGTTAGCTTTGAATCGATGTCGCCGGTGATTTTGGCGAGGGCGATTTGGGGAGGTTTGTTGAAATTTATCGTTTGTCCGATTCGATCCGCAATGGTGATTGCCGTGGCTCTGTGATGGCCTTCGAGGCAAATGATTTTGTTTAAATCTTCACGGATAAGGCCTATAAGCTGTGTTCCCTGCGGGAAGTTTTCAATCAGCGAATTTATTTTTTCTAGCGAAGACCAGTATTTCATTTGTGAGGGGAGGTCGATTAAATCAGCAAAAGTGCCTGTGTTTGGTGTGGGCATTCTGTTTTGCCAACCTTGAAAAGGCCCCAGAAGCATTTGAGGGATTTCTTTCATCGGTTCCTCAAATTCAAAAAGATTCCATTCGAGATTTTGCGCATCGATTTGTTCCGCCGTGAAACTTCGCCAAGAATCCCAATCCGGCCAGCCCTTGATTTGAGTGGCGCAGTGAATCCATCCGGGATCTGAGGCTTCTCTTAAGCGCCAGTTTTCGAAGGTTTCCGGCCATGTCGTGAGGCGAAGAAGTTTCATATTATCTCATTGTTTTTGCAATTTCTTCGAATTGTGCGACAAACTCGGCTTGTGTGGGCGGATGGGCGTTGAAATACTGAAGGACTGCGACTTTATCCGGTTTTCGGTATGTATAAACTATTATAATTTCGTCGTAATTTACCGTGCGTCCGTTTACAACTTCGCCGGGAGAGGCGCGGTATTCTCTTCTGAGAGCCGGAAGGCCGTTTATATTTGTATATGACTCCGATTTTAGTGGATGACCGAACCAGTTGGATTGCTTTAAGGCTGATTCATCGGAAGCGGTGGTGGATACTGATTTTGTGTAATAGACGAGATAATGATCGACTTGTTCGTAATTTTTTGTGTCCAAACCTTCGATATTTTTCAACTCATCGGAAAGGTAATCCCAACCGTGGCG
>CAYODN010000095.1:0-4523 GCA_964402735.1 uncultured Candidatus Peribacteria bacterium
ATCGTGAAAAATATATCGTCCCAGGTGGTGCAGGAATTTACGGGAAGGTGTAGTGTGAGGGCTTTTTCTTTAAGCTTCTCAAAGGATTTGTGGGCGAGAAGGTCGATGTTTGTATATTCGATGAAGAGTTCGTTCACGGTTTTGCGTGGAAAAGGGTGAGAAAGGTTGATTTTTTTATCTTGATACACGATTTCTGTGGCGTTTTGCGTGAGGTGGGCGATTAAATTTTCGCAGTCGGTCATCATTTCGTTGTAGTCGGAGTTGTGGCGGTACCATTCGAGCATTGTGAATTCCGGGTTGTGTGTTTTGCTGTCGAATTCGCCATTTCTGAAAACTTTGCCCATGTTGTAGATTTTTCCGAATGCTTCGTCTTCGCTTGTGCGGGCAAGGAGCTTTTTCATTTGAAGCTCGGGGGAATGGTTTAGGTAAAGGTTTTTTGGCGTTTGATCTTCGAAGGTGCTTGGGATTTCGAGTGTGGTTTCAAAAATGCTTAGGTGTGGCTCCATTCCGGGGATTTTCACCATTATCGGGGTATCGACTTCGAGGAAGCCTTGTGAATCGAAAAATTCACGAATTTGGGATTTGATTCGTGAAGAGTGGCGTGCGAGGGCTGCAGCGTTTTTGTTTGTGTAGGTCATCGTTTAAAAAATAATATCGGGCGGTATTTTAAGCGCTTTGTGGGGAAAAGGGAAGTGGTGAGGCAAGAAAAAAGCCTTAAGTTTTTTTTCTTAGGGCTTTTTAAAGTGGTTTATAGTCCGAAAAATTTCATTTCAGCTTCGATTGCTTCAGCGAGTTTTTGGCGGTGTTCTTGGGTGGCTTGAAGTAGGGCATTTTCGAATGCGTATTTTGCATTTTCAGTGTTTCCGGCTTCGAAATATAAACGTGCGCTTTTTCTATCGATATCAATCAATGCAAGTACACGGTCCGGGGAATTATCGGCTTCTTCTTCAAGTTCCGCAATCCATTCGCCGAGAAGGTCCAGTGTGGGTTCGTGATCAAAACCGTTTTCTTTGAGTGAGTTTAAGACTCTTGTTCGAAGATCTTCATTTGGCTTTTCGGGTGAAAAATCCGGGGTGTTTGGGTCGTTCATGTTTTTAAAAGTTTGAAATATTTAAGCGGTTTCCTGAACTTTTTGAGAAATCGGATTGAAGATTTGGGATTTGATTTTGAATCTGATGTATCGGTCAAGTTTGAAACCGAAAATATTGCAGGCGGAAAATGTTTCGCTTAGTCTTTTTGTGTCATTGCAAAGGCATGTGTAGAGTGCGCCGGTAAGTGCGAACATTTCGGCGAGTGTTGAGATTTGGGGTGTTTTGTTGAAAATGACGAAATAGAGGAAGCATAAATATTGGATTGCGAGCAGGTCTTGTCTTAATTGTAAAAGGTTTTCGGTGGCAACTTCTCCGAGTGTTTCTTTGATGGACTCGTTTAAGTAATCGATCCAATCTTCGATTTGGAGGTTGTCCTCCGGGGCGTCGCTTAATTCGGATAAGATTTCGTCTTTGTTCAGAGAAATAACGATGTCACCGTCTTTTACTTCGAATTGATTGTGGAATTCGGGGTCATTGGCGATGATTTTTAGGCTTCGAACGCCGATTTCTTTGCATAGAGTGTTTAGGACTTCAGAATTGACGGAGAAAAGGTCTATAAGTTGTGTTGGTAGAAGTTTCGGGTCTAAAACAGTTGCCTCCTCCGCTTTTAATTCGATGGAGGGAAGGGCTTTTACCTCGGGGGCTAAGCCTATGTTTTCGAAGTCATTATGTTTTGTCGGTAATTCGTTTGCCATAGTCAATTTTGTTGATCTTTGATGTTTGATTTTACGACTCTTTTTGTGTTTTGTCAATAAATTGTGAAAAGCCCTGTTTTGAGAGAAAACAGGTGAAGAGTGGGGTGGCGATTTTTATGTGCCGATTTTCCAGATGCCTTTTTCCGTGAAGGCTTCGATTGTTTGGCGGTTGGCCTTATTTAGGAGGTTTGAGTGGGAGATTTTTGATTTTTTTGAGTAAGCGGAAAGGGTGATTATTTCTTTGTTTTCGAGATAGGCGAGTCGCTTATGGTAGCTCATTGTTAGGGCTTTGCCGATGAGAAGTTCCATAATTTCCGTTTTGTCTTTTTCGTCGAATTCTTTGAAAGCTTCGTAATATTTTGCACGATCGATGAATTTAAGATTTATTGGCACAAAGCCTTCTCGTAGAAGTAGATAGTTGTTTAATACGCGACCGATTCGGCCGTTGCCATCGATAAAAGGGTGAATGTGTTCGAATGTGAGGTGAAAACGGGCTAATTTTTTGATGATGTTTTCGTTTATTGATGAATAAAAGTGAACGAGCATGTTTTCGAGGAGTTTTTTCACTTCTTTCGGGTTTGGGGCGATGTAGGTGCCGACACGAACCAGTTCGTTTTTTTCTCTGAATCTACCGGCAATTTCGTCGTTGATATTCGACATTAACATTCGGTGTAGAAGGAGCATTGTTTCGAGGGTGAGCTCTTTTTCTTTTGATAGGGTTTCTATATATGCTACAACCCTTGCGAGATTTTTTGTTTCAAACAATTCGCGTTCTGTAATGAATCTGTCGAGATCGATTTGAAGAAGGATTTTTTCGGTTTCGGAAAGGGAAAGTGTTGAATTTTCGATAGCATTGGAGTTGTAGACTTGTTCCGGAATTTCAGCCTCGGAAATAAGAGAGAGTACGCTTTCTTTGCCTTGTTTGGCTTTGAAGTAGCGTTCTCGAAGTGTTTTGATTTGATTAAATATTGAGTGAGTTTTTGCCATGTGTTTCATTGTTTTATGGGTTAATTATACGGTTTTTTCACGGTTTTTGCAAGATAAGCGTGAATTTGTGTTGAATTTTTATGTTTGTTCACGATTATAGTGTTTAAAGCGTGAAGAGTTGTTTGGGGGAATTCCGGTTGTGTGTGATTAGTATTATAAAGAACAATCATTAAATAATTGTTAAATCTGATGTGGGTTGAATATTTGGCTTGTTGGTGATATAATTAATGGATTAAAAAGTGTTATGTTTACATCAAACAGACTTATTTATAGAACAGTTGAGCATTTTTCTTCCGAGGGGATGAAAAATGAATCGGCGCGTAGAAATTTAAAAGAAACTGCGAAGGTAACTCTTGGGAAAGAAAAGGATATTGATTCCGGTTTGGCTGAAAAAGAATTGGAATTTAAAAATTCCATGAAGGAACTCGAAAAGCTTCGCGGTTATCCACCCGGTTTTCTTGATAATTTTGTTCTTAAATATCCGGAAATTCCTATTTCCGAATTAGATGAACTAATTCAAGTAAATCGAAATGTTGTTCCCGATGAGTTGGATGATTTGCTTTCCAGATTCACGTTTTTAACTTGGGATATCGTGAGAAATTATCTAAAAACATTTCCTTTTGAAAGTGCGAAAAGTTACGAAAATTCTTTGGTAAAAAACGATCCAAGCCTTTCAGTGCGTTATCCGGAAAAGGGGCTTTCTGAAATTTCGGATTCAAATAATAATAAAATCGAATTTAATAAAGAGTCTCTTCACGATCAAACCTTAAAAATTCGTAAAGATTTGGCGGTTTTTCAGAAGTGGTGGGTTATTTTGAATGAAAAAAATCCTGATTTGTTCGAAAAGTTATCAAAAGAATATCCGGATTTAAATGAGAAAATCGAATATGTTACCGAAAAGGTAAGGGTTGTGAACGATTTTCTTCAAACTTTGCCGGAAAGTGAATTTTTAAATAAGGTAGATTTTGTTTTATCTTATATTGAGGAATATAATGAACAAATAGCTTATTTAAATAAGGCGTTAACGACTTTAAATAAATTTGTGAAAGAAAAAGAGGCGAATAGTGAAAAAGGGGTGGATATTGCGGCTTTAACGGAAGACCAAAAAGTCGAACTTCGAAATTTTGCCAAGGATTTGTATAATGAATTTTTTCCGCCTTCGTATTTGGATCAGGCGGTTCTTTTTTATACCGGTCAAAAGGAGTTGGAAGGTTATCAAAAAGTGCTTTTGTCCGGAGGAAACGGTTTTGAAATGGCTGTAAAAGGCGCTATAAGCCTTCTTGATCCGGATACATATTCTGATGCTTTTAATAATATTGCTACACTTTTTGAAATGGATCTTGATGATGTGGAAATATTATTGAAATCACTTCCGGATTTAGTGGCGCAGCTTGATTCCGCCGATTCAATTTCTGCAGCAATTACAGTGATTTTTTCAGTGATTGTTTTTAAGGGTGGAATAGCAAAAGTGACGCAATTTGCAAAAAAAATGAATTATTCCGGGAATATCTTGTCTATAATTAAGTCTATTAAGTCCGGTGCTTCAATGACCAGGGTTCTTGGTAAGGTTGGTAAGGTAACTCCTTTAGCAATGCTTAGTGCTACGACTTTGCCTTATATAAAAGTGGCGGATAGTGTTTAATCGTAGTTCGTTGTTTTTTTGGCTTGTTTTAGCCATCGCCCCCGTTTCGTGTTTGTTAAGATTGCAGCAATTAAGTTCCCATTGGGGAAGATGATAAACTTGGGTCTT
>CAYODN010000096.1:0-4461 GCA_964402735.1 uncultured Candidatus Peribacteria bacterium
ATGCGAAGACAGGGCTTAGACAAGTGCAAAACGATGTGAGCGACACTGAGTATCACCTTTCTAAAATCGCGGAAACCAAGGTGGATCTTGAATATCAGATAAATAATCTGCAAAGTGCAATTGCTTCAACTGAAGAAAAACTTTCCATTTTGATCGATCAAAGTGTTGAAACTGAAAATGAAATCGCTCTTATTGAAGAAAAGATTGAAATCGGGGAAATCGCTTTTGAGTACCAAAAACAGATTCTTGAAGATTATTTGGAAATATTATATTTGGAGGAAAATAAGTATTTTGAGCCTAATGATAAAGAATTTTCCGCTTTAAAACTTCTACTTTCCGATGGAAGTGTGGGAGAAAATCTTAAAAATCTTGAATATTTAAACTTGCTTAACGAAACGGCTTTTCATATTCTTGATAAATTAAATGAAATTTCTTTTGATTTGGAAACTCTTAAAGCCGATCTTACAGACAAAAGTGCAACACTTTCGAGCCTTAAAGACAAAACTTTTAAGGAAAAACAAAATCTTTTGGAACAAGAACAAGCTAAAAAGATGTTTTTGGCATCAACAAAAGGACAAGAACAGATTTATCTTCAACTTTTGGAACAAAGCAAACTTGAGCAAAACGATGCGGTTGCAACCGTTAAAATTCTTAATCAAGCCATTCGTGATATTGAAAAAGAAATCGGCGAAACCGGCTCTTTTGATCCTGGAAAATACCAGAATCTTCTTGGAATGGACTTTTCCACGATCAGTGAATTTAGAAAAAATTATATTTTAAACGGTTCGGGAGCTGTGTTTGATTGGCCGCTTGATCCGTTTAAAGGACTTTCGGCTTATTTCAGGGATCCGGGATATTCCGGGGTGTTTGGGGTGAGACATAATGCGATTGATATTCCGGCTTATCAGGGCTCGCTTGTTCGTAGTGCGGCCGATGGAATCGTTTATAAAACCAAGGATAACGGTTATGGCTACAACTACATTATCGTTGCTCATGCGGATGGATTTTCCACAGTAAATGGACATATTTCAAAAATAATGGTGACTCCGGGTGAGGTTGTGTCTATGGTCAGCATACTCGGACTTTCCGGAGGTATGCCGGGAACGAAAGGTGCCGGATATATGACAACGGGGCCGCATTTGCATTTTGAGATGATGAAAGATGGTGAGTACGTAGATCCGCTTTATTACTTGCCACTTTTTGTACTTAGTGAAGAACAAATCGATTGGCTTCCAGATGTATATTTGGAAATGTGGAGGCTTTCGGTTCTAAAAAAAGCGGGCGGAAAAATCGAAAGAAATACTGTCGAATTTTCCGATTAAATACGGTATTTTAATTACGTATTTTAATCTTTTTTATGAACGAAATTTTGGCGATTTTGGAAAAAGAATATCCCGGTGCGAAAATCGCTCTTGACTATGAGAACGGTTTTCAGCTTCTTGTAGCGGTAATTTTATCCGCGCAATGTACGGATGAAAGGGTAAACAAGGTGACTCCCGCGCTTTTCGCCAAATACCCCGATGCCAAGGCTTTTTATAATGCCGATATTGAAGACATCAAAAAGATGATTTACACAACAGGTTTTTATAATAATAAAGCTAAAAACATTTTGGCGGCCTCAAAAAAAGTGGTGGACTTCTTCGGTGGAGAGATTCCGAAAACAATGGAGGAGATGATTTCGATTCCGGGGGTAGCCAGAAAGACCGCCAATGTTGTTTTAAGTGAGCTATATGGGGTGTTTGAGGGCATTACGGTAGATACACACGTAATTCGGCTATCGGGTCGCCTTGGGCTTGTGGACGAGAAATTTGTACGAACTAAAAATGCCGTGAAAATCGAGGAAAGGCTAATGGAAATCGTTCCTAAAAAATTCTGGGGTATTTTCCCCCATTTTTTGATTTTGCACGGTAGAAAGGTGTGTAAAGCGAAAAAACCGGATTGCAAGGGCTGTGTGCTCAATGAAGTGTGTCCATCAAGCGGAAAAGTGTAGTTAGAATCGAAATTTTTCGTGTTTTAAAATCGATTGACGACAAGTGCTTTGATTGGTAGATTTTATTCGCTTTAAAAATATCAATGGGGCGTGGCCAAGTGGTAAGGCAGCGGGTTTTGGTCCCGCCATTCGTGGGTTCGAATCCTACCGCCCCAGCCAAAAAAACACTAAATTAATTCTTTAATTGATGTTTTTTTAATGATCAGCTAATTAAACATTATTATTTCTTTCTTTATTTTTTCGATTATTTCTTCAAATTGTGTTTCAGTTATTTCAATTAATTCATTTTCTTTATGCCAATTGATTACTTTACATTTCTTTATTTTTTTGTTTCCGATTCCATTATTATGGATTATGGAATTTCTCAAATACATTATATCCCCCATGATATCTGAATTGATCTCTTTATTTATTCGTTTTTTTAATTTAGTCCGATAATATTCCCAATATTGATATATCAGTACTATTGAGTGGTTTGCTATTGTTATTTGGTTATTTCCTGCAGGCTTGTTCCTCTTTATTAATTCTCCAAAAGTACAATTGTGCTTTAGTGGAGTAATTTTTTTATCTGTTTCCTCATTTGCATAAATATATGGCATAGTATCTAATTGTTCATTAGTTAATTTTGTCTTGTTCGATATATCTTTTTGAGAATTCAAAAGTTGTCGGTGCCATATAAAATATGCTATTTTGGTATCTAAATAAAACCCATGAACTAAGTTTAATTTGGTTAAAAATTGTTTAAGTTCTTTGTGCATAGTATTTCAATTATGTACTTCTGATGGAATTTCATTGTTATTTCGTATGTACTTAAGATTTTTTTATTACAGACACTAAGTTCTTCTTACTAATTTTTTTTGATGATTGATGGCTTTTGACTTTAATATTTGTACTTTTGTCCATTCAACAATTCTATAAACCATGGAGCATCTTTATATTCAAAGAAATATGAATCGACTCTTAGAAATTCTAAAATTTCTTTTTCGTTTAGTTCAAGCGCCCTTATAAGATGTTTTCGAATGAACTCCTCTTTGTCGTTAATATCAGAAAAGGTGTAGTACACAGCTTGATTGTAATATCCAAATGGGTCCTCTGGTGAAAGTTGAATGATTTTCTCTCCAATTTCAAGTGCTTTCTGCGTTTCACCAAAACCTTGATAAAAGGATCTTGAATTTTCTAACTTTGCTAACTCCTCTTTTCGTTTTAACTCATTTTTTAAATTTTCTATGATTTGGTCCGCTTCTTTTTTATAATTAACAAATATTTCTTCACTTTGAAGCTCATTTAGCTTTTTCTTTGCTTCCTCTTTTATTTCGTCTTTTGTTTGTCCCCAAGTGTAATAAAGACTGGTGCCAGCGATTGATAATATTATTATAAAAAAACTAATGATAAATTTTGTAAAATTTAAGGCTTTTTGAGCATATTCCTTTTCTATTCGTTGCCCATCTTCGAGGTTTTTTATTCGATTTATTAAGTTTTTTATATTGTAGTCTTGTTTCATTATTGTTTATTATTTTAAAAATCCATATTCATATACTTTTGGTCTGAGCTTTTCGGAAAGTATTGAAAAGGCTTCTTTGAAGGGTGAGAAATTGACGGGAGGGAAGTCGCCACTTGCGTTTCGGGATTCGATGGCTTTTCGAACTTGGTACCAGCCGACATCGGGTCGATTTAGTTTTAATTCTTCTCTAATAGAAGCCGGATCAATGTGTTCAAAATATGCTTGCCATATTTTTTTACCTTCCTCAAGTACCTTCTTTGCTTCGCTCGATAGCTCTTTATTGGAGAGATATTGAACCATGAAATCTGATTCAAATCTATCCGGTGCGCTAACTTCTTGCTCTGTGAATGGAATAAAATGATTAACTATTGACCATTTTTTATTGTTCCATTCGAGATTATTTGCACTAGCTGTGAGATTGCTTCCATGGAAAAGCATATATATCAAGCAATCGTTTTTGAATTCTTCAGTAAGTTCTTGGGTGGGTTGTAAAAATTGATCGCGGTCGTTGATCCAGATGGGTTTCGTAAGTTTCCTTACTGAAAATACTATTGAACATTGAGAGAGATTTTCTTGAGTTATGTAGATACCGTGACCATTGATGTATGCTGAAGAAAATATTGCCGTATGTTTTCCTGAATTTTGCAAATCGTTTCCTTTTGAGTATAAATAGCCGATAGCACCATCCGACCAAGTATTCAACCATGATTTTTTTTCGCTTGTTGATACTGCGTTTTTAAGTGGTACCACTTCAATTTTATTAGTTGATGGACGTTTAAACCATTGATTCAGGTATTGTTCATTCGGAATATTATAAAAATTCTTTTCCCCTATCGGAGTTGCTTCTTTGTCCAACACCTCTGTGGTCACTTTATCGATTAAAATTTTATTAGAATCTTTTTGTTTTGTTTTCCAAATTAAAAAGCCTATTGGGAAATTCCCCTTTAAACCATCAAAGGCTTTGCTATGA
>CAYODN010000097.1:0-4450 GCA_964402735.1 uncultured Candidatus Peribacteria bacterium
CGATTTCATCGAGCGGATTTGGCTTTTCTTCTTTTAGTGTTTGTTCATTTCCCGGACTTGCTTCCGAACTTGACCTGTCTATTTGGCTTGAAGTGGCTTTTCTTACTTCATCAAGTATGCCGGGGACGGCCCCGACTGTTTTGTATATAGGGAATGTCGATTCGGGATTTTTCGCCGGTATTTTCGAACTTAAGATCTTTTGATTTTCCGGATTTTGAGGTTTTCTTTCACTCATCGAATTTGATATAAATTTATCTTAATATTATATCAAATTTTTAGAGCTTTTGACAGCCATTTTACTAATTTTTATCTTAATAATAAAATAGGTATCGACGAAGGATTTTGGGCTTAGATTGGTTTTCACCGTTTGCTCTAAGATATGTTTTTTTAAAAAGGCAAAAGCCAAAGGTTTTAATAAACCCTCACCGTGCGACGCCACCGAAGGCTGTCGTCCTGACCGCCTGCACCGCTCCTGACCAAGCTCAAATGATAGCTGCTCCAATAACCGAAAGCCACGAGCGTAGTATTTTGTATTGACGAATCCGTAAGTGTGTTAATGGTGGAATCCCTCCATCGATCCAATGGCTTTCCGTTCCGGAGTGCCCTCATCTGGGCTACTGCATATGATTCATAATTCATTCCTCTATAGCCTCTAGATTTATTCTTTTTATGGTATCTTACTGTCTTTTCCGCGTTTGCGTATTCTTGATTGTTTGCATTTTTTTGGATTTCCGGATCTGCTTCGAGTTCTTCTATTGTTGCGACCATATCTACTATCCAGCCATTATTTTCTTCTATCCACTTCGATTTTGTATTCCCTCCGATTGTGATTAATTCTTTGCCATCATTGTTTGTCTCATAATCTTCAGGTTCATATATCAATTCTTCGTCTGTTATTTCATCCCAAACAAATGTATCCACTGTTTTTTTGGGATATCCTTTATATCCATCTATGTGTTTTGCCAGGCTCCTTATCGTCTTTGCTATCGGGGTCAGTTGAAGTTTAGGTTCCAGGCCTTGTTCTTTCATCTCAGCGTAGAGTTTTATTTTTTCCGGTGTCATTCTTGCAAAGATGGATTCGAGGGTGGGCATCGTGAATTCTGCGTCTGTGAAATTCTTTCCTTCCCCGCCTGCTTCTTTCCTTCCATCATAATCCCCTTTGTAAAAGATTTCTCCGTTTTCTTTTCTCTCTACTACCTTAAATTCTTCAAGTGTTGCGATCGAATCTTGATAATCCAAAGCTAGTACTTTCATGGCTTCGGTGATTTCTTTTATTTCGGCTATGCGATTTGCAATTTTAATTCCTCCATAGCTTTGCATCTCTAGGTATCTCGTTTTTATATTTCCCAGTTTTTCATTAGTGTCCGTTGTTTTAATTTCTTCTCGAAGATTATTTAATTGTCTTAAATATTGATTTACAATAATTTTTTTCCTAAATATTGTTTCGCAAAGATTCATGTTTTTGTTTAGTGTTCTTATTAGTATACAGGAAAAGACGCAGATTTTAAAGGCGGAATTTTGTACACTTGGCTTGAAGACAAGCGAAAAGGCTTATACAATTCCTGCCGGCAAGAATTTTTCCCGAATTTTTTATCTCCTCAAAAATTGATTAATTAGCATCAAATTTGGATATTGAATCATTGAGAATCTTCTTCGTGTAGGCGGCCGACTTGTCATCTGAAGGAAATCGACTTCTGATTTCAATGCAAAAATTGGCGATTTTACGAAGTTTTGCAATTTCAGTGGAATTTTGAATATATTCAGCTCTGAAATTTCTTTGACTGGCGAAATCACAAATGCCCAAAATAAAATCTTCTATCGCATTTTGAAGTGGCTTTAGATTGTCTTTAAAAATTTGTTCGATCTCTATGCCAAATATTTTTTTCAACATCGCAAGCAGTGTATCGAGAGTATTAAGTTCTTGCGCGTATAAAATTAGATTTTTGAAGGTTTTCTCGTTTGTCGGATTATTATATTTTTCGAATAATCCTTGTCTAAATTTAAAGGCATCAAAAAAACTAAGAATGATTTTTGTTTTCGGATCCATATCACTATCGAAATCATCAATAAACACATGTTTTAATGTAGCAATGTGAAGCAGTTTTTCAATAAGTAGAGCTTTTTGTATTTCAAAATTTTTTCGGTGAGTTTCGAATTTTTCTTCAAAAGCTTTTTGTTCTTCTTTGCTTTCCAATCCGCGATATTGTTGAGCAAATCGTGCTATCAAATGTCTTTCAAGATCGTTTTCAATAAAGACTTCAAGATTGAAAATAGGAGGAATATTTAGTCGATATAATAAATTGACCAGTTCATCAAATTTGTGAGATTCTTCAGCTTCGGCTATTTCTCTTAGTAAATTTTCAAATTCCAATGATTCAGACAATACTTTATCAAAATTCTGACTTCCAGCGCAGTATTTTATTTTTTGTAAATAACCGGCATCCGTTTGTAAATTTTGGTCTACAACAATTCCATTTCTTTCTTGAGCCGCACGAAGTAAAGAGGGTTCTAAAACGGTTGTTGATCTTCCTTGTTGGTAAGACGGTTGTCTATGTTTTCTTAGTTCTCTTTTTGCAATTGCCAATGTTTCAGGAGATTTATTGGCACATGTTTCCAAAAATAATCCTATATTTACTGTCGGACCGAATCTATACTCGGGATTACATATGACTTCTATTTCACAAATTATTTGTCGAATAATTTCAATCTCTTTTTCCGTGAGCAAACCTTGTTTTTCCCTTAGCACGTCTTTGAGATACATAGCTGTATTTCCAATTGACTCCAAATCGGAATTTGCGATGATTCCACCCTCTCCGTAAGCGTTTCTGATTATGTTTTTTGCTAAATTTATTTGTGCAATATTGTCAGCGCTAAGCAGGCCTTCCATTATCATAGAGGGTTGGGAGTGTCTGCGAATCGCCTGTTCAATATTTTGAACACAATGCTGAAAAAGCCTTTTGGGTTTCTGATCTTCAAAGGGATTGTCCAGTTTGTAAAATTGTCTTAAAATTGTGAGATCATCTCCTTCAAATGTCCAATTTTTCTCTTTGATTCGTTGTAATATTCCTTGTGTATTATGGAACAATCCAACAACATCATCACTAATACCTGTAAAATCTCTTGATAAACTTACCATCAGAGATGGCAACCCTGACCGTGCATTTTCGAGAAGAGAAATTCCGGTACTGTCAAACTTTCCATTGCTGAATAAAGCGTCAAGTTCTTCGTGAGACTTTTTCAATTCTTCAAAACCCTGAATATTGAAACAAGAATAGTTTATGGTACGTGCAAAGTCAGTAATAAACTCTTTATCGAAAGAATCTTGTCGCACAAATTCCTGACGTGCATCTCCACCAACTTCCTCTGAAAAGTGATGGATTTTGGACATTCTGCGTTGGAAATCAAAATATTTTGCTAATCTTTCGATTTTATTTCTAAAATAATGATCAAATTGTTCAATAGCTACAGGTCCTTCTAAATTTTTAAAATCTTTATATTCTTGTTCTCTATAAGCAGGCAGAATAGCTTTAATTTGTTTAGAAAGAGCCGAAAATGCTGTATAATCGTAATCTTTATACAATTCTCCGTTAAAAATATTTTGCACGATTTGTAAAAATTGGTCATAAGCCTCAGCTTCTTCATCTTGTGCAGATTGGCTAATCGTTTCATAAGCCCTTGAAGAAATTTCCTTTGCGAATGGGGTAAGATCCATCACATCAGGTTGCTCGGGGCTTTTTTGTGGTCTTGGTCTTTGAATGCCAATAGAAGAAACTTCTCCCCCTCTAATAATACTAGCAGCATCGGCGTTTGCGTTTTGTCCTTGACGTTCTAAATTTGTTAAGCCTCCTCTTCTAAAACCTTTTCCACCCAATAATCCTCTAGCCATAATTTTTCAAAATTAAAAATAGGCTTTATTCTAAGCCTTTTATCAAAATTGTCAATGTATGAAATCTTAATTCCAGCCTTTTTCTTTGAGTGCGTTTTCGGCTGCATTAAGCTCGGCTTTTTGTTTGCTTGATCCATTGCCTTCAGCAATAAGGATTTCCCCCAAGTATACTCCCATTTTGAACACTTTATCATGGTCGGGGCCCGATTCTTCGATAAGTTCGTAGTGTGGAGTTAAGTTTTCTTTTTCCTGCGCCGTTTCTTGAAATTTCGACTTTGAGTCTATGTGTTGTCCTTCGCGGATTATCGAGTCCAAATGAGTGAGAATGTATCGTTTTATGAATTTTTCCGCAGTTTCATATCCCAAATCCAAATACATGGCTCCAATAAAAGCTTCGAGCAAGTTTGCCAAAATATAATTTTTTTCTCTACCCCCTGATTTTTCCTCTCCATGGCTCAGTAAAAGATACTCACCCAAGCCAAGTTCGCGTGAAACCTCGGCCAAATGTTTTCCCTGAACGAGGGCGGACCTAAAGGCGGTCATTTTTCCTTCGTCCTGGTCGGG
>CAYODN010000098.1:0-4311 GCA_964402735.1 uncultured Candidatus Peribacteria bacterium
CCAAAAAAGTTTTGAAAAAAAACTGTGAAACGAAAGTGGTTCTCGACCCTTCTCAAAAAAACGGCAAACACGCAATTTTGGAATTTGAAAAAGTGGACCTCACAAAAAAACTCGATTTAAAAAAATACCGTGTGTCGATTTTCGGCTCAGCAAGGATAAAACCGGACGACAAAATCTACAAACAAATTTTTGAACTCGCAAAAAAAATCGGTGAAAAAGAAATCGATATCATCACGGGAGGCGGCCCCGGCCTTATGCAAGCCGCAAACGATGGCCACATGGCCGGCGACAAACACCATAAAGCCTGCTCCGTAGGCCTTACGATAAGACTGCCTCACGAAGCTAAAAATCCAATCCTCGAAGTGCGCAAACATTTCGAAAAATTTTCTCACCGCCTCGATACTTTTATGGCACTTTCGCATTTGGTGGTAGTCACTCCGGGCGGAATCGGCACAATCCTCGAGCTTTTTTACACACTTCAGCTCATTCAAGTGAAGCACATTCACAAAATCCCAATTATTCTCGTAGGAAAAATGTGGAAAACTCTCCTCACTTGGCTAAAAAAAGCCCCTCTCAAAATGAAGCTACTTGATGAAATTGATTTGGATCATGTTTATTACGCAAAAAACAATCGAGTCGCCCTCCGAATAATCGACCGCGAACTCAAAAAATTCAAATTCACCACCAAAGACAAAAAACCGCTAAACCTAAAAATTTACCGACCGGATAAATAAAAAATAACTACAAGCAAAATGAAAAAAATTTTACTTCCCGGCCTTCTTGCCGGAGTTGCTATGCTTCTTATAAATTTCGCACTTTCCCCCGTTTTTTATGCAATTTTCCCGGGCCTCAAAGAAGCCTACATGACCCCACTTTTTCGCCCCTGGGACGATCCGATCATGATGCTATTTTTCGCATACCCTATTCTTCTTGGCTTCCCTCTAGCCTTCATTTGGAATAAAACAAAAAACCTTTTCAGCAAAAGCATCCTAAAAAACGCCCTGATTTTCACTCTCATTTTCGCAGGCGTCTTTGCCCTACCAACATTTCTCATCAATTACAGTAGCTTCAATCTTCCGTTTACAATGATTCTCTCCTGGACCCTCACGAGCCTCGCAAACGGACTCACCGCAGGACTAGTTCTCACAAGCGTGAACAAAAATTAAGAAATCATTTTTTTCAACTCATCCAAGGCTTGCCCCACAGTAAATTTTCCATCACTTAAAGCTTTCGAAGCCCTCAGTAAATACGTCTGAAGTTTTACAATTTCTCCTTTACAACAAACAGATTCAATTCCGCTCAATTTATGATTAATACTCAACTTAGAAACATCCGACAATCCCGCCGCCTTACAATACGCCATCAAATCCTTTTTCACATTTTCCTCTGTAAAATATGCTCTATCCATTTTGGGATATTCTTTTTCTTCCTCAATTTTAAAACCATAAATTCTTTTCAACACATCCAACGCTTGTCGATATGTTAATTTTCCATCATTTAAATATCTCGAAACCCTATCTAAATAGGTCATGAACTTCAAAATTTCCCCATTACCACACAACGCTTCAATTTTTAAAAAATTAGTAGTCAATTTCGAAACATCCGACACTCTCGCCACCCTACAATAAGCCTCCAAATCACGTTTAACATTTTCCTCTGTAAAATAAACTTTATCCATTTTAAGATGAACCTTTTGTTTTACCTTTATTTCCAAACCATAAATTCTTTTCAACACATCCAAAGCCTGTCGAGGTGTTAATTCTCCATTACCTAAATTTCTCGAAGCCCTCATTAAATAAGTCTTAAACCTCACAATTTCCCCATTAATACACACTGCTTTAAGTTTTTGCAAATTAGCATGCAATTTCGAAACATCCGACACTCCCATCTCCTTACAATAGGCATCCAAATCATATTTCACATTCTCTTTGGTAAAATATTTTTTATCCATTTGAATTACCCCCTTTTGTCTAACTTCAATCCTAAGACCGTAAATTCTCTTCAACTCATCCAAGGCTTGTCCTATAGTATATTTTCCACCACTTAAAGCGTTGGAAGCCCTCGATAAATATGTAATATACCTCACAACTTCCCCATTAACACATAATGCATTAAGTTTTTTAAAATTAGTATTCAATTTCGAAATCTCCGCAAGTTTAGCTTCCTTACAATAAGCATCCAAATCTTTCTTCACATTTGCCTTCGTAAAATATTCCCTATCCATCTTTGGATAAATTCCTCCCTCCTCACATTCCTCCCCATCCTCTATCGACTCAACCGCATCATCCCCAAAAGAAGGCTCCACTTCTTCAAAATCAAGCACCAAAAGCTCCTCCATTCTCTCCTTCCAATTCTCCGCCCCATTCCAAACAATTCCCCGCACATCATCCCGTTCTTTAAGCTCCGATTTTCTTGAAAACGAAAACTTTTCCAAATCAGCGAGCCCCGATTTCACAAATGTTCTATTCCCGGATTCCTCACAAATAAGCAAGGCTCTATCTAATTCTTCAATAATAAACAACTTATAAGGCACCTTTCGAAACTGAGAACTCAAAGTTATTCCATCATATACCGCCACATTTTCAATTCCCAAGTCCGCCAAAACCTCATACATAAGCCGAACTCTAGGTAAAGTTTCTTTTTCCTCAAAACCATTTCCATTTCCGGGAATTACCGAATTTTCCGTCTCATCCGGCAAAACAAAAGTATATTTCGAATTAAAAAACCTCACATTAAGTTTCCCGAAAGAAATTTCCTCCACAAAACCATCGCCATAAGCCGAAAAAGTATCGGCCATACAAGAAAAACCCAAGGCATCTCTCGTTTCCCAAAGAAACTTATTAATAAGCCTTTGCACATCAATATTGAAAAAAAGTTCCGGCGAAAGTTCGTTCACAAATTCTTGCACAAACCCACGGATACTAGAAATCTCCTCATCATCAGCAACTTCCTCTAAAAGTTCCTGAAAAGTCTTAAGTTCTCCCTCTATTTGCGAAATTTTAGCCATAAAATTAACAAAAACAATATCGCACAATACAATGCAACACATTTTTTGTCAACAAAAAAGGACCCCATATTTCAGGTGTCCTTCGCTCGCTTCCGCAATGCTTCTCCCAAGGGACCGGAGTCCCCGAAAGAAGGAAAAACGGAAACGCATTTCATTCACTCATGTAGTTCCACTCGAAGGGAAGGTCTCCCCAAACAACAGTCTCAGTCCCATCATCAACATCATATACGACAACCGAATCAAGCGAGATCTTAACCTCGCCCGGCTCAGCATCGAATCTGATTTTGATTAGGTACAAAGACTGACCCGAAACAAGAAACGGTTCGTTCAGGCCGAACGAATTATTCCCCAGTTCCAGATCAACCGGACCTGCGACAACTTCCTCACTGTGGTTCAACAATCGAAAATTCTCAATTGAAGCCCCAGTGAGATTTTCGATACTGAAATTCATTTCACGAACCTCAATATCACTGTCGCACTCGTAGGTCGAGCCGAAGATCTGGTGCAAATCCACATCCTGGCTCAGAATCCATGCACAAGCCTGCGACACAGAAAACAGATTGCTTTCGATTGGAAGGCCATTTATGCAACCACCATCCGTGGTGATTACTTCAATGAGCCGATAACCAAAAGCATCTCCCGATCCCATCGAGCCGTTGAGGTCAGTTTCGAGCATCAAAGACACACTACTGTCCATGATTATCAACTGATCCTGCTCGAAGGTGAAAGTCGCAAGCCTTCCATCAACAAAGGCCTCCTGGGAAATATTCCAAGTTTCTGAACGAATTCGAAGAGAACCAGTGTTAGCATTGCTCGCTCCGAATTGTTCAAAGACCAAGCCCAGAACACCAGTAGGCCCATGGCCAAGAAGGCGCACCTCCAGGAGGTTTACTCCTTTTGCATTGATGGGAACCACTCTCGACTCTGGAGACGCAGGGCCTTTTTGAACAAAGAGACAGACCCCATCCTCAATCTCCTCTTCGAGTTCGCCGTCTGCATTGACCTCTTCGACTTCCTCGGCCTCGAAGACATCTTCTCCGACCTCGATCTCCTCGACCTCGGAAAAGCCGTCCGCCTCGAATCCGCCATCGACCTCCCTCACATGATCCTCGCAACCAGCAAGGAGGTTGACGAAACAGAAAAAAGCCACCAGCGTGATGCTCTTCATAGTCCTTTCTCCTTTCTTGTGATCTACCTGTCAATGAACCGTCAACGAATTGTCGACACCCAAATCTAAAACATTTCAAGCGAAACGTCAAGACGTAAAACGCGGCACTGTTAACTTTTTTGGTGGGAACTATTTG
>CAYODN010000099.1:0-4307 GCA_964402735.1 uncultured Candidatus Peribacteria bacterium
TTTCCAATACATGCGCTCCACTTCGTGTCGCGCAGTTGCTACGCACAGTTTTTAATACCAGACTTTTTTTAAGCCCAGCGAGTAGGCAGCAATGTTCGTTATTAAATGCAAAATGGGAGTGATTAAAAGGGCCGCCACGATGTTTTCCAAAGGAATACTGAAAAAGGGAAGGCTGAAAAGAAAAGCTCCCAGGATGAAGTCTATTTGATCGAAGGGAACAAAGGCGGATCCGGGTGGAATTTTTAGGCGGCGCTTACAAAATGATTTTACAATATCACCGAATAGGGCGCCGACTCCGAAAACAAAGGCGTACAGAGGAATCCGCGAATACGAATAATCAAGAATCGCCAGTTCTTTCATTATTTCGTTTTGAAAAAGATAAGTTTGAATAATCAAAATCACAAAAGCACCGATAAATCCGAAAACAAAGCCCCTGTATGTTTTGTGCGCTCCGAAAAGTTTTTCGTTTATCGGGTATCCGAAAGGTAGTTTTAAGGCGGAGGAAATCACCGGACACATGTTTGCAAAATATGCCGGTAAAAAAAAGTATAGCGAAGAAAGAATAAGCGCCACCATTATTTCTCAATAATTATCGGCACAATAAGTGGTCTTCGTTCAAGTTTGTTGTAGGTGTAAGTGTCGAGTGTTCTCGCCATATAATTTTTCATATCCTGACGCGTTGCTCCCGGGTTTTTCTTAATCAGCTTTCTGAAAGCCTCATCGGCAATCTCGATTAGTTCCTTATAAATCTCTTCGGTTTCGTGCATATACACAAATCCGCGAGACATCACTTCCGGTTTGCCTTTGAGTTTTTTGGAAAACTTAGACACATAAAGAAGCAAAATAAGCGCACCGTTTTCCGACATCATTTGGCGTTCCGTTTGCACTTGAGAACCGGCGTGGCCCTCACCGGAGCCATCAATCAGAATATATTTTGTTTCAATCACCGCTTTCGCAATGTTTGCCTGAGTTTTGTTCATATACAAAATATTTCCGTTTTGAAGCATAAATATATTTTGCTCCGGAATACCGCATTCTTCCTTAGCCAAATCTGCATGAGCTTGTCTCATAAAAAATTCTCCATGCACCGGAATAAAAAATTTCGGTTTTATGTAATTGATCATCGTTTTAAGGTCCTCTCTTTGGCCGTGTCCGGATGTGTGAACATCCATAATTTGCTTGTGAATTACCTTCGCGCCAAGCAGGCAAAGCCTGTTTATCACGGTGGCAATCGCTCTCTCGTTTCCGATAATCGGAGAAGAGGAAAGAATAATCGTATCTCCTTTTTTCACCTTGATTTGCTTGTGCTCGTTTCTCGCAATACGGCTCAAAGCCGACACAGACTCACCTTGAGAACCGGTTGTGAGAATCAGTGTTTGTTCGTCCGGTGTGTTTTTGTGCTTTTTAATGGGCAAAACCGCACCTTTTTCATATTTTATATATCCGAGTTTTTTCGCAATAGTGATCGCTTGTTCCATTGATCTACCCGAAATAAACACCTTTCGATTATGCTTTTGGGCAAGATCTATAAGCTGCTGAATTCGTCCTATCAAAGAGGAAAACGAAGCTACGATGAGGCGTTTTTCCGTCTTTTGCATAATGTTTTCGAGAATGTGCCCCACTTCCTCCTCAGACATCGTTTTTCCCGGCTTTAAAGCGTTTGTGGAATCCGAAAAAAGGGCTAAAACGTTTTCATTTCCAAGCTTTTTCATTTTATTGATTTCCGCTTTTTCGTGAAGTCCCGCCGGTGTGTCGTCGAATTTAAAATCGCCCGTGTGCACCACTTTCCCTGCAGGAGTAGTGATAACCAAGCCTACGGCATCCGGAATCGAGTGGGCGACACGGAAAAAATCCACCGAAAACTTTCCGGCTTTTATGTGATCGTCGCTTGAAACCGTTACCAGTTTCGAGAAGTTTTTAAGCTTAAATTCTTCAAGCTTTTTATCTATAAGTTCGGCTGTAAACTTTGTAGTAAAAATCGTAGGGTAATTGAGTTTCGGGAGAATGTATGGAACCGCCCCGATGTGATCGAGGTGTCCGTGCGTAATGAAAATACCCCTGATTCTGTGGCGGTTTTCCTCAAGATAAGTGACATCCGGAATCACATAATCGATTCCGAGCATATCCTCATTCGGGAACTGAAAGCCCATATCAACTACGATAATATCCTCTTCGTATTCGAAAACCATCATGTTTTTACCCACCTCATTAAGTCCACCAAGAGGGATAATTTTCAGAGAACCCTTAATTATCGGATGAACTTTCGTTTTCGTTTGAGAAAGAGGCTTTGGAGCAGCCTTTAAGGCTTTTTTGGGCCCAAAGTTCGCGCCTTTTTTGAAAGATTTAAAGTTTTTGTTTTGAACTTTTAAATCCGCTTGAACCTTCTTTTCAGGTTCGTTTGTGAGAGTTTTTTTGTTTAAAAAACTTTTCTTAAAAAATCGTTTGAGTTCCATTCTTTTGTTTTATTAACTATTATTCAGCTTTCTACTCTTGATCGCTTTATGCAATTATATCACAAGACTTGTTTTTTGGCTAGAGAAAAAGGGATAAGGAGGTGTGGCTGCGTGTTATTATTGTGGTGTTATTTAATTTTCAAATATGGATCAAAAATCGAAAATTTGCATTTTGGGCTATGGCACCGAGGGAAAGGCCACTCTGGATTATTTGGTGAAACACGGATACGGAAATCTCACGGTTTGCGATAGAAATGTGGATCTTGAAGATATATTGCCGCAGGGTGTTTCATGCAGGCTTGGAGAGCATTACATGGACGATCTTGAGGATTTTGAGGTAATTTTTCGAACCCCGGGAATAAAATATTTTGACCCGCACATTCAAAGCGCCCTTTTAAAAGGCGCCGAAATCACTTCGGCGATGAAATACTTTCTTAAAATTCGAAATTGCAAGGTGGTGGGAGTGACAGGCACAAAAGGCAAAGGGACGACCTCAACGTTGATTTTCGAGATGTTAAAAACAAAGTACAAAAGTGCGTATTTGGCCGGAAATATCGGAGCCTCTCCCCTTGAGTTTGTTGATGAACTTACAAATGAATCGGTTGTTGTGCTTGAAATGAGCAGTTTTCAGCTTCAGGATCTAAATTTAAGCCCGGATATCGCCGTGTTTTTAAATACAACAAGCGATCATTTGGATTATCACGCCGATAATTTCGAATATTTGGCCGCAAAAGAAAATATTTTGAAACATCAAGATGAAAACGGAATTCTTGTGATAAATAAAGATTATGAATATTCCAAATACTACAAACCTCTCGCAAAAGGCAAAACTCTTGAGGTGAGCCGAAAGGATAGAGTGCAAAACGGCGCATTTGTTCACAAAGAAAATATCGTTTTTGTGAAAGATGGCGAAGAAACGGAAATTTGCCCCGTGAAAGAGATGAAACTTATCGGTTCGCATAATATTGAAAACGTGCTTCCGGCGACTTGCGTAGCCATGGAAATGGGGGTGAAGGTGTCCGATATAGCCTCCGTGATTCGAAGTTTTTCGGGCCTTCCTCACAGGCTTGAGCTTGTGCGAGAACTTAAGGGAATTCGGTTTTTTAATGATTCTTTTTCAACAACGCCGGAAACTTCGATGGCGGCCGTGGATTCTTTCGATGACGACACGGTACTTATTGCAGGTGGTTCAGAAAAAGGCCTTAATTATGATGACTGGGCGGTGAAAATTTTAACAAAGCCGAACCTAACATGCGTGATTCTTATAGGAGAAATTGCCGAGAAAATGGAAGAGGCTCTTCTTGAAGCCGAGAAAAAGCTTGGAGACGCTGTTGGTAGCCCTACAAAAATTTTGATGAGAAAAACTCTTGAAGAAGCCGTAATAGATGCATTTGCGCAGGTGAAAAAGCCGGGAGTTGTTGTGATGTCGCCGGCGACTGCCAGTTTTGGTTTATTTAAGGACTACAAAGAAAGGGGGCAGAGATTTAGAGATATTGTAAACGCTTTACACTAGGAAATGGTACTCGGAATTTTTTATTATTCTAAAAAAGAGGAAAAAAATGCAAACTTCGCTACTTTAAGGCTTTATCATGAAGCTGAAAAAAGAGGATTTGAAGTGAAGTATTATAATTTTCTGAAGTTTAGAATTAAAAAATCGGGTGAGGTTTTTTATTGCGGAAAGGAGTTTGATGTGCCGGATTTCGCTATTATTCGCGCCGTGTTTGATTTTAAAAGTGCAAAGATTCGGAAGATTTTTTCAATTTTGGAGGGAAAAAAAGTGCGAGTTTTTAATAAATATTCGGCGAAAAAAGTAGCTAAAAACAAGATTTCAACTTATAGAATCCTAAAAGAAAA